>JBMLMS010000450.1:0-6710 GCA_049243925.1 Pirellulales bacterium | reverse complement strand
ACCCCAATGCCCGTAAGGAGGCTCGCAAGAGCCTCGATCGCCGCCAGGCCGTGGACACCACGAGCACGGCCCCAAGCGGCAAACCCGGCCGAAAGACGGCCGGGGGCCTGACCAGGGAGAAGTCGTTCGGTCGCGCCAATAGCAGCGGCCGGACTTGAACCGGCGACACCCGGCTTATGAAGCCGGTGCTCTAACCAACTGAGCTACGCTGCCCTAACGCCTCAAACTATACCGTCTCCCACCACCGCCGCCAGCGCCTCGGGCTTGAGCGTGTGTGCACTGCCGAAGCCGGCCACGAACCTGGCCGAGAGCGGCGTCAATGCCACGATCGAAAAGTCGCCGAGTTGAAAGAAATCGGCAGCCTGCGGATGACGGGTGAGGTAGGCGCCCTTCAGCGTGCCGAAGTCGGGATGATCCAGCGGGATGAATTCAGCGACCGCGGGGATCGACACCCGCGGCAGCGCCTGAGGGAGCGCCGCATCCTCCGGCGCCATGATCAGCAGGCACACCTCCGGCGACTCGAGCATCTGCCGCGTGTGTGCGGCCAGCCGGCTCACGTGCGTGACCAGCCGGATGCGATCCGTGCTGCGGGCGATGGCGAACGGGATCATCGAGGCGGCCGGACGTCCCTCGTGCAGCGTGGCGAGCGTTGCGACGCGTCGGTTGAGCAGCAGCGATCGTAGAAGCTGCGACGACGCAGGATCGAGGCTCATGAGAAATGTCTCGTGGGGAAAAGCCGTAGAGGGGCGTGGCTGAAGAAACGACGTCGGATCACGAGGCCTCTGAAAGCTCTCGACAAAGAGCCCGAAAATCATCAAGCCGATGCTCGACGACCGTGCGCACGACCTCCGGATCGAGCCGTCGGTATTCGTGAACCGCGATATTGCGAAACCCGACCATGCGCCGCATGCGGTCGGCAACTGGTTGTGACAGCACGCGTTCGCGCTCCAAGAGCGTGAATGCATCGGCGCTGTCGGCGGGGACACCGAGTCCCCGGCGGGAAACCTCACGGCAGGCGGCATCGATCGCCTGCTCGCATGCCCGCTGTAGGTTTAGCACGACAGCGTCGAGCACGATCGGCTCGCGCAGCCTGGCGAGGTCGCCAGCGACGTAGTCGCGAACGGCCCGCAGGCAGCGGTCGATGCTTACCAGTTTTTGCATGACCACGTCATCGGGCACGGAACTTCTCCTGCATGGCCGCCGTTGCCGCCTGTCGGTTGGCCGCGAACGCGGCGTGATCCGCGAGCGCATGAGTCGTGAAAAAATCCGCCTCACGTGCCGGCGGCACCAGCGCACGGCCTCGCTGCGTGGCCTCAACCCGCAGGAGACCACCGGCCCTGCGCAGATCCACAAGATCGACGTGCGCTCCCAGCCGAGTCGCCAGCCTGCCCGAGACGTCGAACAGCATGACCTGGTCGAGCACCGAGTCACAGAGGACCGCGATATCGATGTCACTGTCCGCCCGGCTGCTGCCCTGCGCGCGGCTTCCGTAGAGCCAGGCGCCCAGTAGGCGCTGCCCGGGGAACGCGGCTGCCAATTCCTCGGCGACGGCGGCGGGAATGCGATCGAGTGCGACCATAATCAATGATCAGTCTACCCGCCCGTGATCATGCCGTGCGGCTCGGGGACAGCAGGATCACGGCCCGCTTGCCGTCGCTGTGATACGGGTCGCCGGTGAGGTTTCTGTGGGGGGCGGCGCGGGTGCAGGCGCCCACGCCGGCCACGTAGCCTGCGGCAGTCGCCCGGCCGTTCGTCATGAGGTCTTCGATCACGTAGTCGCGCGACTCGTCGACGTCCGGGTCGATTCGGTGGGTGGTGAGGTTCCAGGCCCGGGTGGTGAACCGGACGCCGATGTCGCGGCTCACCTGGCCCACCCACACGGGCTTCTGCTCGAACGACAGCGTGGTGAGCCAGAGCCGGAGGTGGAGCCGCTCGTTGATCGAGTGCCGCGTGCGCTGCAGCGCGAAATCCTGCTGCCGGCCGAAGAGATGGAGCGAACTGACGGGCGAGTAGCGATAACTGGAGCCGAGCAGGAACGCCCGCACGGTCTTCCAGCACGTGGCGAGCGAGATCGCCTCGCTCTCGTCCCAGCGGGCGGCAAAGGCGGCCAGCAGCGTCTCGAAGTCGCCGATCACGACGAGGTTGACCGGATCGCCCGCCCGCGTCCCGGCCGCGTTGCTCGTGGCCGGTGGCAGTGCCTCGAGCCTTGCGACGAGCGTGTCGATCGAGCACTCCTCCACCGATGCGGGAGGTCGGAGCTTTGCGAAATCCTGATCGTGGTAGTCGACGGCGATTCCCGGCACCGGCACGGTGAACCTGAAGTCGGAGACGGCTTGTGTGTGGGCTGCCTCGCCAGCGGACGGCCGGGCCTCGGCTCCGGCGAGCGATTCGGCGATGCCACCGACGCTCGTGAGCCGCACGTGCACCGCCTTCGTGCCGAGGTCGAGGGTCGTGAACACGAAGCCTTCGGCAGTCTCGCCCGGCGCGATGGGCCGCAGCCGAAAGCCGCGGCTGCGAAAGAAGTCGTCCATCCGCCCGTTGCCGAGCCACGCCGTCACGAGCTTGAGCGGCACGAGCGCGAACAGCGGCACGAATAGCCACGCCATCGCCCCGAATGCCGAGAGCCGCCGCATGATTGAGAAGTGTGTGGCGCCCGCGGCCTCGAGCGGCGTGAAGTAGCGCGGGTCGATCGTCACGAACTGCAGCCGCAGGCTCTCTGGCGAGCGGTTCGTGATCCGAAGGAACACCGGCTGAATGCCGCGCCGCGCCAGGTCGACGCCGAACAGCTTCCGGCTCTCGGCGGCCGTCAGCACCGCCACGGTGACCGCCGCCCGGTCGTTCTCCTGCGCGAGCGCGCGTTCGAGAAACCCAGTGAACGCATCATCCGGCTCATACGGCGTCGTGATCAGCCGCCAGAGATACGCAAACATCGTCTTGCAACTCACATCGACACTGCCGTTCATCTTTCAGCACGGGAGGTTCGGGGCGGTCCGTGCTCCGAGAGCCGGCGTAGCTGACCAGCGAAGCCATGGATGGCGGAGCGCAGGCAGGTCCGAGTGAGCGGAGGGCTGGAGGCCCGCAGCGAACGTCCGGCGACGGGGCATGGGCCGCCCCGAACCGGGGCGCACCCATGCCCGTCGCCATCACGTGTGACCGTTACTCAACGAGCGCGCACGACGCCGCGACAACGGCGTCGATCTTGTCGTCGGAAAGGCCGCCCTTCGCGAAGGCATGGTTGGCCTTCACCTTGCCCTCCTTGTAGCAGACCACCGTGACGTCGGCGTCGGGGGCGATCTTGAAGTCGGCGGGGCCGTCCTTCGCGTCTTCGGGCACCACGAACGCGATCCGCGAGAGACCGTGCTTCGTGGCGAACTCTTCGGTGGCCTTCTTCAGGCTTTCGGCGTCGGCGCCGATCATGTTGACGAAGCTCATGAGCTTTTCGTCTTGGTGCTCCTCGACCTCTTCTTCGATCTTCTTGAGGAGCTTGGCGAGCTTCTCATCGGCCGATCGGGCAAACACCATCACGACGGGCTTCGAACCCGTCTTGCAGCGGTAGCAGCCGGACCGGCCGACTGCGAAGCCGTCATCGGGGTTGCCGGCCACCTTCGTGACCGTGAACGCGCCCACCGAATCGCCCACCTGCGGGCCGCTGGTGACCTCGGCCGAAGCCGTCGCCGCCAGCATCACGACCGCCATCATCGCCATCATTGAGAAAAACTTGTGCATCACGAACTCCTGTACGAAGCCATCGTCGGTTTCGATCTTTTACTGGTCGGTGCCACGCGACAGCCGACCCGCTCTCCTTGCCCGCATCAGCGTACCGCAGGTAGCATCGCTGCCGCAATCAAACGGTGCTTTTTCAAGTTTTTCGTCATTCTCTCGTCGTCTCGGAGGACGCCCCCATGGCCACTGCCACCGCCCCGGTGAAACCCGCCCGCCCCGCGATTCACCAGACGCAGCTCTTCATTGGCGGCCAGTGGGTGCCCGCCAAGAGTGGGAAGACGTTCGACACGATCAACCCGGCCACCGAGGAAGTGATCGCCCAGGTCGCGGAGGGTGATGCCGCTGATGTCGACGCAGCCGTGCACGCCGCGCGGCAGGCCTTCGACGAGGGATCATGGCCGCGGATGGACGCCCGCGAGCGCGGCAGGATCATGCTCCGCCTCGCCGACCTCATCGAGGCGGAGATCGACGAACTCGCCGCGCTCGAGGCGCTCGACAACGGTAAGCCGGTGAGCGACGCACGTGCGGGCGACATCCCGCTGGCCCTCGATGCGCTCCGCTACTACGCCGGCTGGGCCGACAAGATCCACGGCCAGACGATCCCGATCAACGGCAACTACTTCTGCTACACGCGGCGGGAGCCCGTGGGCGTGGCGGGTCAGATCATTCCCTGGAATTTTCCGATCCTGATGACGGCCTGGAAGTGGGGGCCAGCCCTCGCAGCCGGCTGCACGATCGTGATGAAGCCTGCCGAGCAGACGCCGCTCACGTGCCTGCGGCTCGCGCGGCTCGCCCAGAAAGCGGGCGTGCCCGATGGGGTGATCAACGTGGTGCCGGGGTTCGGCCCCACTGCCGGCGCGGCGATCGTGAAGCACCCCGGCATCGACAAGGTGGCGTTCACGGGCTCGGGCGAGACGGCGCAGATCATCATGCGGCAGGCGGCCGACCAGCTGAAGCGGCTCACGTTCGAACTCGGCGGCAAGAGCCCGAACATCGTGTTTGCCGACGCCGACCTCGACGCGGCGGCCGTCGGGGCTCACGTGGGCATCTATCTCAATCAGGGGCAGTGCTGCTGCGCCGGCTCGCGGCTCTTTGTGGAAGACAAGATTCACGGTCAGTTCGTGGAACGCGTCGTGGAGATGAGCCGGAAGCGGAAGGTGGGCGACCCGTTCGATCCCGCCACAGAGCAGGGGCCACAGGTCGACAAGGCCCAGTTCGACAAGATCATGGGCTATATCGAGAGCGGCAAGCGTGAGGGCGCGACCTGTGCCGCCGGCGGGAAGCGGGTGGGCGACCGCGGGTTCTTCATCGAGCCGACGGTGTTTACGAACGTGAAAGACGAGATGGCGATCGCCCGCGAGGAAATCTTTGGCCCGGTGCTCTCCGTGCTCAAGTTCTCAGACATGGAAGAGTTGATCCGCCGGGCCAACGCCACGAACTTCGGCCTCGCAGCGGCCGTGTGGACCCGCGACGTGGCTCGGGCGCATGAAGTGGCGAAGCGGCTGCGGGCCGGAACCGTGTGGGTGAACTGCTACGACGTGTTCGACGCGGCGGCGCCGTTCGGCGGGTTCAAGCAATCGGGCTTCGGCCGCGAGCTCGGCGAGCGCGGGCTCGACCCGTATCTGGAAACGAAGACCGTGACCGTGAGCCTTCAGTAAACGGCGGCTGCCGATTCACGGCAGATTGCCAATCTGCCGCTACAGACGATTCAACGAGTAGGTGCAGATTGTCAATCTGCACAAAACAAGTAGGTACAGATCGGCAATCTGTGACCTGGGAGCATCGTGATGGGCAGATTCTTCGGCAAGGTGACGACCGGCGGCGGGTTCCGCGCCGTCCTGTACACGTTCAAGAAATCCCGTGAGGCGGGCGGCCTGTGGAAGTTTTGGAAGGCGATGCGTTCCAAGAACGCCTGCAAGACCTGCGCCGTCGGCATGGGCGGGCAGGCCGGCGGGATGGTGAACGAAGCGGGGCACTTTCCGGAAGTCTGCAAGAAGTCGTTTCAGGCGATGGTCGCCGACATGCAGGGCGCCGTGAAGCCGACGTTCTTCGAGACCTACTCGATTCCCCAACTGCGTGCCTTCACGCCCTACCAGATGGAGCACTCTGGCCGGCTCGTGCAGCCAGTGATCCTGGAGAAGGGCTCGCAGCACTACCGGCCGATCGAGTGGAGCGAGGCGATGGAGCGGATCACCGCGAAGTTGAAGAGGACCGCTCCCGAGGAGTCGTTTTTCTACTTCAGCGGCCGGTCGAGCAACGAGGCGGGGTTCCTGCTCCAGCTTTTCGCCCGACTCTACGGCACCAACCACGTCAACAACTGCTCCTATTACTGCCATCAGGCCAGCGGCGTGGGGCTCGCGAGCGTGATCGGCACTGGGGCCGGCACCGTGAAGCTCGACGACATGGAGCACGCCGACTGCGTGTTCCTGATCGGTGGTAATCCCGCAAGCAATCATCCGCGCATGATGCGCACGCTGATGATGGTCCGCCGCAGTGGCGGCAAGGTGATCGTGGTCAACCCGATCGTTGAGACGGGAATGGTGAATTTCTCGGTGCCGAGCGACGCCTGGTCGCTCTTCTTCGGCGCCGAGATCGCGAGCACCTATGTGCAGCCCCACGTGGGCGGCGACCTCGCGATGGTCTACGGAATCATGAAGCGGCTGCGGGAGATGCACGCCGCCAAACCGCTCAATGCCGCCGGTGAGCCGATCATCGACGAAGAGTTTCTGCAGCGGCACTGCGCCGACTGGCCCGCGCTCGCGGCGCGGCTCGACGCCCTCTCCTGGGACGAGATCGTGCGGAAGTCGGGCGTGTCGAAGCGCGAGATTCTCGACATGGCCGCGCAGTACGCCGAAAGCAAGCGGGCCGTGTTCGCCTGGACGATGGGCGTGACGCACCATCTCCACGGTGCGGCGACGGTGCAGGCGATCGCCCAGCTCGCGCTCATGCGGCGGATGGTGGGGCGACCGGGCGCCGGACTGCAGCCG
>JBMLMS010000449.1:0-3266 GCA_049243925.1 Pirellulales bacterium | reverse complement strand
ATGCCCAGGAAGCTTGGCCAACTCGAAAGCACCGCCCTCGCCCTCGCGCAGATGCGGAATCTCAGCACCATGCGCGTGGGAGACCTAGCCTCCGGGCTGCGCCTTTCCGCAAAGCAGGAGCGAGAACTCCTCAGCCGCATGGCGCGATCCGGCCTGATCGCCAACGTCCGCAAGGGTCTGTATCTATTTCCGCCACGATTGCCCCTCGGCGGCATCTGGACACCCGACGAGGCCGCCGCCATCAACGCCCTGATGGCGGACAGGAACGCGCGTTATCAAATCACAGGCCCCAAAGCCTTCAGTCGGTACGGCTACTCGGAGCAACTCCCGTCCCTCACGACGATCTACAACGACGCCATCTCGGGCGAGCGGCGGGTGGGGAACGTCGCAATGAAACTCATCAAGGTCGCCCGCGATCGGCTCGGCGGCGTCGAGAAGGTCCGAATGCCCTCGGGTGAGACGCTCGTGTACTCCTCGCGCGCCCGCACGCTTGTCGATGCCGTCTACGACTGGTCCCAGTTCGACAGCCTGCCCGAGGCCTATGACTGGATTCGAAACGACCTCGACGCCGGCAGGATCACAGCGGACGACTTGGCTCGCGCCGCGGTGCGTTATGGAAACGTTGGAACGATTCGCCGTCTCGGCGTCATCCTCGAGCGCCTCGACGCGAGCAATGCCTCCCTTTCCCGCCTCACGCGAGCTTTGTCGACCACGACCGCAAAAATCCCGCTGGTGCCAACTCGCCCTGCACGTGGCCCGATCTCAAAGACATGGGGCGTCGTGATCAATGGCTGACCGCGGCGACGCTCGCCTCAGACTTCATGAAGATGTCCCTCTCTTCCGGGAGGCGATTGCCTTCACGGCCGCCAAGACCGGCTTCGTTGGCCAGGTCATCGAAAAGGATTATTTCTGCACCATTCTGCTCGATGACTTCGCCCGGCACGGCGGCGCCGACCTGATCTTCAAAGGCGGCACGTGCCTGGCAAAAGTGCATTCCGGCTTCTACCGGCTCAGTGAGGATCTCGATTTCGCCATTCCGATGCCGGTCAACGCGAGCCGAACCAAGCGCCGCCGCGCGGCAGATGCAATCAAACGCACGATCGCTGACGTGGCTCGCCGGCTCCCTGGATTTTTGTGCCACACTGCACTCACGGGAGCCAACGATTCAGCGCAGTACAGCGGCGTCGTGACCTATCGATCCGTCCTGAGCGGTGAGCAGGAAACGATTCTCGTCGATGTGAGCGTTCGTGAGCCGGTCTTGATGCCGTCCGCAACGCTTCCTGCCCACACGGCGCTTTTGGATCCGATCAGCGGGCTGCCTGCGGTGCCGGGGTTGGACGTTGCCTGCATCACGGCCTTGGAAGCCATGGCCGAGAAATATCGTGCCGCGCTCTCGCGACGGGATGTCGCGATTCGCGACTTCTTCGATCTGGACTACGCGGTGCAGCATTTGTCGTTGGACTTGGACAGCCCGGCATTCGTAGGCATGGTGCGCCGAAAGCTGGACATTCCGGACAATCCCCCGGTTGATGTGGGGAAAGAGCGAATGACGGCCTTGCGGCGACAGGTCGATGCGAAGCTCAAGCCGGTCCTGCGAGAGAAGGAGTTTCGCAGCTTCGTGCTCGACCGGGCGATAGCGTTGGTCGTGGACATGGCAGCGCGAGTCGCCTGAGCGTCCCTCGCAGCTGCGGGCTACTCTTCGACCTTTTTGGCCACCCGGAAGACTTCGTCGAAGGTGGTGATGCCGCGGAGCACCTTCTGCACGCCGTCGTTGAACATCACGCTCATGCCCTGGGAGACGGCCGCCTGGCGGATCTTCGTGGTGGGGGCCCCCTGGAAGGCCAGCTCCCGGATTTTGCTGTTCATCACCATCAGCTCGAAGATGCCGAGGCGGCCCTTGTAGCCCGATTTCTGGCAGTGGGCACAGCCGCGGCCCTTCATGAACGTGGCCCCCTTCATCATTTCGGGGGTTACGCCGGCCAGCTCCAGCTGCGTGTCGAGGGGCTGGAAGGGCTGCTTGCACTTGGGGCAGTTCACCCGCACGAGCCGCTGGGCCAGGACGGCGATCACGCTCGAGGCCACGAGATAGGCCGGCACGCCCATGTCGATCATGCGGGTGATCGCGCCCGGGGCGTCGTTGGTATGCAGCGTGGAAAACACGAGGTGGCCCGTGAGCGAGGCCTGGATGCCCATCTGGGCGGTCTCCGTGTCGCGCATCTCGCCCACCAGGATCACGTTTGGGGCCTGCCGCAGCATCGACTTGATCACCCGGGCGAAGTCGAGGCCGATCTGGTGCTTGATCTCCACCTGGTTGATGCCGGCGAGGTAATACTCGACGGGGTCTTCGGCCGTGATGATCTTCGTGTCGGGGCGGTTGAGCTCGTTGAGCGAGGCGTAGAGCGTGGTCGTCTTGCCGGAGCCCGTGGGGCCCGTCACGAGGATGATGCCGTTGGGGCGGCGGATGAGATTCTTAAACTGGCGGAAGTCAGCCTCGGAGAGCCCGAGCTGGCGGATGCCTACGCGGATGTTGTCTTTGTCGAGAATCCGCATCACCACCGTCTGGCCGTGGTTGGTGGGCATCACCGACACGCGGAGGTCGTAGTCTTTGCCGTCGGCCGTGAGCTTGATGCGGCCGTCTTGGGAGCGGCGCCGCTCGGCGATATCGAGCTTCGAGAGGATCTTGATGCGCGAGAGCATGGCGCCCAAGAGCCGGCGGGGCGGGTTGTCGCGCTCCACGAGGCGGCCGTCGATGCGGTAGCGGATGCGGATGCGGTCTTCGAACGGCTCGATGTGGATGTCGCTGGCCCGTAGCTGCACCGCCTCGGTGATGATGAGGTTCACGAGCTTCACCACCGGGGCGTCGGAGTTGTCTTCCTCCTTGGCGTTGGCCGCCTGCTCGACGGCCGTTTCGGTGAAGTCGATCGCGGTGTCGGTGAACTCCTGCAGCATCGAGTCGGCCGATTCGCCGTCGCTCATGCCGTAATGTCGGTTGATCGCCTCCACGATCTGCTCGCGCGGGGCGAGGGCCAGCTCGATGTCGCGATTGAGGATGAAGCGGAGCTTCTCCTGCGTGTCGAGGTCGGAGGGATCGCACGTGGCCACGCGGAGCGAGGCCCCCGACTCGGCCACCGGAAAGATCGTGTTTTCGCGGGCCACGCTCTCGGGCAGGAGCGACACCACCTCCTGCGGCACCTCGAGGCCGGCGAGATCGACGAACTTGAGGCGATAGGCCTTGGCGAGGGCCTTCATCACCTTGTCGACGGGGG
>JBMLMS010000448.1:0-2037 GCA_049243925.1 Pirellulales bacterium | reverse complement strand
TCGTGTTTCGCCACCGGGGCATCCTCTCGGCTTGCGCCTCGGGCTTTCGTTGAGGAAGCCCGAGGCGAACGTCAAGCGAGAGGGTACGGGTAGTCACGAGCCGGCACGGACGAGTCCGGGAATGGCCGAAGTCAGCGTCCACCCCGTACGATAGCCGGCGTGACAAACGCCGACATTGCCGCCGTCTTCGAGCACGTTGCCGACCTGCTCGAGTTTCAGGGTGAGAACGTCTTCCGGGTGCGGGCCTACCGGGCCGCCGCCCGCACGATCGGCAGTCTCGTCGAATCCCTCGCGAGCGTGCGGGCGGATCCCACGCGTGCGCTCACCGACCTCGAGGGGATCGGCACCGACCTCGCCGGCAAGATCGGTGAACTACTCGACCACGGACGGCTCGCCCTTGTCGACGAACTCCACGCTCAGGTCCCGGCTGTCGCGTTCGAACTGATGCGGGTGCCCGGCCTGGGGCCGAAGAAGGCGAAATCCCTGATCGGTGAACTGTCGCTGACCTCGCTCGATGATCTCGAGCAGGCCTGCCGCGAGGGTCGTGTCGCCGGGCTGAAGGGGTTTGGCGACAAGACCCAGGCTGCGATTCTCGACAACATCGCCTTCGCCAAGAACCCCGAGCACAAGCGGCTCCTGTGGAGCGAAGCCGACGCCATCATGCACGGGCTGCTCGCTTGGATGGGCGAGTGTCCTGCCGTTCGCCAGATCGAAGGCGCCGGCAGTTGGCGACGCGGGCGGGAAACGATCGGCGATCTCGACCTCGTCGTCGATGCGGCCGATCCCGCCGCCGTGATGGATCATCTGGCGGCCTGGCAGGAGACGTCGGCCGTGCTTCTGCGTGGAGACACCAAGACGAGTGTCCGCGGGCCGCGCGATGTGCAGGTCGATCTCAGGGTGGTCGACAAGACGTCATTCGGCGCGGCCCTGCAGTATTTCACCGGCTCGAAGGAACACAACGTGAAGCTCCGCTCACGGGCTCGCGAGCAGGGGCTTTCGATCAACGAATACGGTGTGTTTCCGCTCGCGGGTGAGGCCGCGAGCCCGGCGACAAAATCGAAGAGCCGCGGCGGCGCCACCGAAGAGGAGGTCTACGAGGCTGTCGGCCTGCCCTGGATACCGCCGGAGCTCCGCGAAGGAGGCGACGAGATCCGGCTGGCGGAGCGGGACGCGCTGCCCACGCTGGTGGAGCTCGGCGACATCTGCGGCGATCTGCACATGCACACGACGGCCACCGACGGCGAAGACACACTCGCCGAAATGGTGCGGGCCGCGATCGCACGAGGGCTCGCCTACATCGCCATCACCGATCATGGCCAACGTGTGACGATGGCCCGCGGGCTGGATCGCAAGCGGCTGCTCGAGCAGTGGTCCGAGATCGACCGGCTCAACGAATCGCTCGCCACCGACGGCCCACCTCCGATCGTGGTGCTCAAGGGAATCGAAGTCGACATGCTCGAAAAGGGCGGCCTCGACCTGCCCGACGACGTGCTTGCCCGGGCCGATTGGGTGGTTGCGAGCCTGCACTACGGCCAGAACCAGCCCCGCGACCGGATCACCGCCCGCATCCTCGAGGCGATCGAGAATCCACACGTCTCGGTCATCGGCCATCCGACTGGCCGGCTCATCAACCGCCGGCCCGCCTACGACGTCGACATCGAGGCGGTCATCGACGCCGCGGCGAAGACCGGCACATTTCTTGAAATCAACGCCAACCCCTGGCGGCTCGACCTCGACGACCACCACGCTGCCGCCGCGAAGCGGGCCGGCGTGAAGCTCGTGATCTCGACCGACGCCCACTCCACCCGCGGCCTCGACGTGATGCGTTGCGGCGTGCTGCAAGCCCGCCGCGCAGGCCTCGAAGCCAAGGACGTGGCCAACACCCGCACGCTCGCGCAGCTCAAGAAGCTGATGAAGAAGTAGCACTGGAGTAGCACTGGAGTAGGACAGGCTTCAGCCTGTCGCTGCCCGGGTTCAATGGTCGCCGGCTTCGGGCTCCCCATATCCCGTCGCCGGACGTTCGCCTCCGCCCTCCAG
>JBMLMS010000447.1:0-7304 GCA_049243925.1 Pirellulales bacterium | reverse complement strand
CCTACTTCGCCTCGTGGGCCTTCAGCGACACGATCGCGCCGGAGGGGGACGCGAGGATCAGGCGGTCGGTGGCTTGGTTCACCACCGGGAAGGTGAAACCTCCCAAGCAAAACCGGTCGCGCACTTCGCCTGTGGCGAGGTCGATGCTCACGAGCCGGCCAATGCGGTCGACGAGCCAGATGCGTCCGGCGGCGACGGCCATGACGCGGCCGCACACGTGGGTGCGGCCGAGGAGCTCTCCGGTCTTCGTCGAATAGACGGCGAGGCCATCGTCGCCGAGCGGCACCACGAGCTGCTCGCCCGAGGCGAAGAGCAGGCCGGTGGGAGGGGCGTCGAGGAACACGCGCCAGGCGAGCCGGAGGTCGCCGGCACCAGCCTCTGCGAGCGAGTCGATCCGCACCAGGTCGCCCTCGGCCGTGACGGCGAAGATCGCACCGTCGTGCACGAGGGGGCGGCCGGCCGGCGGGCGATCGAGAAAGAATTCGTTGCGCCGCCAGCCGTCGCCGGATGGATCGAGCACCACGAGCGTGCCGTCGTCGGTGCACCACAAGACGCCGTCTTGGAAGGGATGGGGCTGGAGCGACACGCTGCCGCCCTCCCTGAGCGCCAGCGGTTCGAGGCTCTCGACCTTTTGCGGCGCCGTGCGGCCTTTCTTTTTGGCGGCCTGCTTCTTGGCGGCGGGCGTCTCTTTTTTGGCGTCGGCCGCCGGTGAGGAGGCTTCAGCCTTGCGATACGGGTTCGTCGGCAGCCGCATGATCTTGCCGTCGCCGAAGGGCGTGTAGACCCAGCCGTCGGAGACGGCGGCGCCGGCATCGGCGAGGTGACCGAACTGACTACTCCAGAGCGTCTGCCCGGTCGTACGGTCGAAGGCGTGGATGCCGTCGCCGTGCGCGACGGCCACGAGTCCGGCACCGATGGCGGCTGGCTGAAACGGACCGGCGTGGGAGTCGAGCGGATGCTTCCAGAGGATCGTGCCCGGCAGAGGCAGGCCCTCCCGCGGATCACCCGCCTGCACGGCGACCACGTTGCCATCGCCGGTCTGCACGACCACGAGATCGCGGTCGATCACGACATGCTCGACGGCGGACGTCGCCGCATTGAACGGAATCTGCACGAGCCACTCGAGATCGAGCCCCGCCCGCTCGGCGGCCAGGCCGTCGGCCGCAGTGCCGCACAGGCAATCGGCACGGCTGACCGTGCCCAGCGACCCGATACCGGCTGCCGTGAGCACGACGCCGCGCAGCCAATTCCGACACGAAATCGTTGCAGACAAGCGGCCCATGAGATCAACCTTAGTTCCCAAAATCCACCGTGCAAAAATGGTACGATCCGGGACTCATTTTCGACGCGATTTTCGTTGCCCAGAGCCTGTCTCACCGTTCCCACCCTCCCATCCGTCACGTTCGCGCCATGTCGCATGCCAGGCCGCCATCCCGTGCTCCCGATCCGGCGGCCGCGGTGCTCGGCTACCTCAACTTCTCCGCCGGTGCCTTCGATCCGGCCGTGTGGCGGGGCTGGAGCGAACTGTTTGCGACCGTCGAGCAGGCTGGTGCCGCGGGCGTCGTCGAGCGGCCGGATGCCGTGACGGCCGTGGTGGGGCTGTTGCGCGAGCGGCTCACGTCGCTCGAGGCGGCCGAGCCGGCGTTTCGCGACGCGCGGCAGGCGCGGCAGATGCTCGCGCTCGTGGAGGAGCGGCTCCTGCCCGGGTATCGGGCGTTTCATGGCGACCTGCTCGAGCACCAGCCGCCCGGCGCGATTGAGCGGCCGTTCTTCGTGGCGGCTGCGGCACAGGCTCTCCTCGCGGTCGGCTGCCCTGGTGACGATAGCGGGATCGACGGACAGACGATCGACGCGGCGATCACCGGAGCCATCGGTCGGCTCAACGACTACGTCGGCTGGCGGCCCGTCGCCGTTCTGGAGAATGGGCGGCTCTCCGAGCCGTATCCCCACGAGCGGGTGCGGCCGGTCCCGCTCTTCGTGGCGGGGGCGGGCGTGGCCCACGGGACGTATCACGACCTCGTGCAGGGTGCGCTCGAAATCCTCCATGCCGCGCCGCGGCAGCTCCTCGAACAGGCCGACTTCGATCCGGCGCTCCTGGAGGAGCTGGCGATCGACCCGCGGGCGTTCGACTTCCTTCATCCGGCTGCGAGCCGGCCCAACTATCTCTTCGGGCTCTGGGATCCGGAGCGGATCGACGCTCAGGGCCACTACCGACGGATGGTCGTGCAGCAGGCCACGCTCGACGGCATTCTTTCCTGGCCCGACGCGGCGGCGGCGTCGCCGCTCGACCGCACTCCCGAGCGGCAGGCCCAGCTGCGCCGGGAGTCGTCGGCAGTGCTTGCGGGCGTGATGCTCATGGCGTCGGGGCTCTCCGGCCGGGGCCCTGGCGCCCATCATGCAGGGCTGCCGCTCGCAGAGCTGCTGCCGCGCATCGCGGGCTACCGCGACGACTTCTACCGTTGGCTGCTCGACACGCTGCCGCCCGATCATCGGCAGCGGCTCGACGCCGAGATGCAGCGGCTGCGCCAGCCGTTCGGCGGCGTGCGCCGGCACATCAACGCGCTCTTGGCGTCGCGCCGGGCACGGCAGGTGGAGAACGTGGCGCTGGCCGCAGTGCTCGCGCAGCTTGGGCGGGCCGAAGGAGCCGAACGGCTCGCCGGCCGCGTGCCCGCTGCGTCGGCGCGGATGTTCGCCCGCATCACGAGCCATGTCGTCGCGGCCCGGCGGGCGCTCGTGGGCCCGACTCCCGGCGCCGACGAGGCTCTCGCGCGGCTCGATGCGGCCACCGACATGCTCTTTCGCGCGGTCGGCTGCGGGGCGGCGGTCGATCCGTGGAACATCCTCGGCCTGGGCGGGCAGTTTCCCCTCCATGAACCGGGTGGCGAGAGCCTTTCCGATCCCCGGGTCGACGACCTCGTGGCGGTGACGGAGTCGATTCTCGAGGGCTACGCCGTCGCGTGGCGTGTGGCCAGGCTCGACCGGTCCGAGCCCGATGCGATGCGGGCGGCAGCCGCCCTCGAACGGCTCGCGACCTGGTGGGACAGGCATGCGACGACGACCGTCTCGGGCGTGCCGCATCTTTCGGGCCGTGAGATTCTCGATTCGACCCGGGAAGTGATCGCGGCATTGGAACGCCGACGCGGATTCGTCGACGCCCCCCCGCCGGCGTTTTGGCGGAAGGAGGTCGGCGAGTTTTCCGCGTCGGAGAGCCATGCCCAGGCGGCAGCGGCGCTGCTCGACGAAGGCGATCTCGATGGCGCCATGGGGCTGCTCGTGCACTGGGCGTCGCTTCTCGAAGGCATGGTTGTGGAGCGGTCGGGGGCCGACTGGCTGGCTGCCGCGGTGCGCTGGACGGCGCGGGCCGTCGCCGACACGTCGCCCACCGGCCGAACTCGCGTGCGGCGGTTTCTGGAGCTCGTGGAAGCCAACATCAGCAGTGTCGTCGACTGCCTCGAACGCGTGGCTGGAGAGGGCGAGGCGGGGGGCCGCCCGGCTGCCGGGCCGCCGGATGATCGGCGCGGCGGCGATGACGCGGCTGGCGACGATCAGGTGGACGAGGAAGAGCGAGTCGCCTCGGCCTACGAGTCGATGGTGTGGCGCGACTCGACCGACGATGGCGTCGATGGCGGCATGCTCGACGTCGACCTGCCCGGGGCCTCGCGCGCCGGAGGCATGGTGGAGATCGAGGAAGCTGCCGAGTTCATGGCCGGCGTCTGCCGGCTCCTGCGGCATGCGGTCACCGCGTCGTGTGCCGTGGACGTGCGCGAAGGCGCGGTGCCATCGCGGGCCGACATTGATTCGGCGCTTGGCTGGCGGCACACGCTGAAGCGGCTGCGGCGCACGTTCGTGCGGGCTGCCGAGCAGTTGGCGGCGACCGACGCCGTCCCGCCCCTCGGCATGCCGCCGGCTGAATTTGACCGCCTCCGCTGGCAGCGCGACGCGGCCGTGGAGCGGCTCATCGACGCGGCCGTGCAGGCGACCGAAACGCTCTGGATCGTGTCGGCCCGCATCTGCCTCGGCGGCAAACCGGCCGGAGCGGCGCCGCGGCTCACGGTGGGCGGGCTGTTCGCGGCGATCCTCGTGGGCGACGTGACGGCGGCGAGTGCCGCGCTCGTGGCGGTGAGGAGCCGGCTCGCAGGCAAGGCTGTGCTCTATGTGCCGCTCTCGCGCGGTGGTCGGCCGCTGCGGATCGTCCGGGCGCGGGGCCGCGAACGGCTCCTCGAACGGCTCGCCGCCTGCCTGCCGCGGCTGGGGCTCGTGGCCGAAACGTCCGAGATCGTGCAGCTCGCCAAGGCGCTCGAGAGCCGTCGGCCGCCGGGAGCCGCGAGCGTGAGTGAATTCGACCGGGTCTTCGAGGCGGCGACCGCCGCGCTCGTCGAGCGGATCGTGGAGAGCGCGCAGGCGCCGGGTGCCGATGGCGGGCTGCCCGATGCCGGGATGGTCACCGAGCGAATCCTCGCCGGGCTGTCGCTCCTGGTTCCGAAGCTGCTCGACACCTGGATGACCCATGCCCGACAGCTGCGGCTTTCGGTGCTCGAGCGGGTGCGCGAAGCGAAGGCCTTCGCTGTGGTCAAGGAATTCGTCGAGCAGTATGGAGCGGGCCTGTTTACGCAGCACGTGCTCGCCCCGCCATCGCTCCGCGGCATCCTCCGCGGCGGCGTGCGTCACTATCTCGAGCAGCTCGTGGAGCGGCATGCCGGGGAACCGGCCGAGGAGACGGCTGCAGGCCGGCCACGGTTTCCCGTACGGCTCGTCGAAGATCTCGAACGCGAGGTGGTGCCCGTCAAGCAGGCGGCGGCCCGGCTGCGGTTCGTGCTCGAATGCATCGCGGAAAACCACGCCGAGTATCGCGATTGGAATTCGACGACGACCCAGTCGGATCGCGGGGAGCACCTGCACATCCTCCTCGACTTTCTCCGGCTCAAGGCGGAGTACGATCGGATCGCGTGGACGCTCCGGCCGGTCAACATGGCGCACCGCGTGCTCGCCCGGCGCGGGCTGCACGAGGCCGCCGCGGCGTGGCGTGGCCGGATGCGCGAGGAGACACGCGACACGGCAGCCGACCTCGTGGCCAGGCTCGAGAAACTCGAGGCTTTTTGGGGCGTGCGGCTGGCGAGCGTGGCCGATCGTGTGGGGCGGCCGTTCACGGCCGTGCTCGAACAAGACGAGCTCGAATCGCTCGTCGAGCCGGCGGTGGCCGAGGCCACGGCGGGCGTGCCGGCCGGCGCCGGCGACACGCTCGAAGAGCGGGCGGAGGGAATGCTCGGGCAGGGGAGCGGCTCGGGCGTCGAGGTGCCTGATTGGCTGGAACGGCTCGGGGGTGCGGTGGAGCGGGCACTCGAACGGGCCGACGCCGGCCCTGTGGCCCGGCTGCGGGCAGGCACGCTCCCCGACGCGGTGCCCTGGGTGCCGCTCGCGTGGGAGTCGCTCGAGGCGCTGCTGGGCAAGAAGTAGCCGTGGGTGGGGTACAACAGCGTCATGCGAGATCTTCGTGACACGCCCGACACCGACAGGATCACGGCACCACGCCGTGCACTCGCGGCGTGGCTTGCCGGCCCGATCGGCCTCGATGCGGCGCTCTCGATGGCCGAGCGGTTGGCGTGGGAAGTGTCGGAGCCATCCGGCCGGCCGCCGACGCTCGTGCTCCACGAGCTGGAGCCGTCGATCACGATTGGCCGCGCGGGGTCGCGGGCCGACGTCGATCTCACCGACGAAGAGCTCCGCGGGCAGAGGCTGCCGCTCAAGTTTGTCGGCCGCGGCGGTGGTGCCGTGGTGCACGGGCCGGGCCAGGTGTGCGTGTCGCTGTTCGCGACGCTCGCCGATCTCGGCCTCGACCACCACGACGTCGGCGGCTATCTCGAACGCTTGGAGCACGCGCTCGAGGCGGCGGTGCGCACAGTGCGGTGCGGCGTGGCCCGCGATTCGAGCCTGCCGGGCATCTTCGGCCGCACGGGGCTTCTCGCTGCCGTGGGCGTCGCCGTGCGGCGCGGGGTGGTGTGGCACGGGGGATTTTTGAACGTCTGCCCCGAGCTTCAGCTCCATCACCGCGTACGCTCGCTGCCTGTCGCCGCCAGGGCGGGAATGCGTACGATGGGATCGATCGAGGCCGACGTCCAGCGGCCCGTGAGGCTTCAAGACGTGCGGTCGGCGCTCGTGCAACAGATGACAGATGCCTTCGCATTTCCGCGGGTCCACGTGCAGGCTGGTTTTCCGGTGCCTGTCGACATCGGGCCGCGATCTCGAGAGATAATCAAACGTGTCGGATAGCCCAGCCAGCCTGTCGTTCTCGCTGCCGATCGTGACGGTGGATGCTCCCACGCCACCGCCTCCCGCGGTGCGTCGGTTGCCGCCGTGGCTGCGGCAGAACCTCGGCGCCGGTGGCGGCCATGCCGAGACGGCCCACCTGATCGCCGAGCTCGGCCTCGAAACCGTCTGCTCGTCGGCCAAGTGCCCCAACCGGCTCGAATGCTGGTCGTCGCGCACCGCCACGTTCATGATCCTGGGCAACGTCTGCACGCGGCCCTGCGGCTTCTGCTCGGTGCCCAAGGGCAAAACAGAGGAGCTCGAGCTCGACGAGCCGGAGCGAGTGGCCGAGGCGGCGAAACGACTGGGGCTTGCGCACGTCGTGATCACGAGCGTGACACGCGACGACCTGCCCGATGGCGGCGCCGAGCACTTTCGCCGCACGGTCGAAGCCGTGCGGGCGGCGACGGGCGCGGCAGTCGAGGTGCTCGTGCCGGATTTTCTCGGCAAGCCCGGCGCCCTCGAACGGCTCATGGAGGCGAAGCCCGACGTCTTCAATCACAACACCGAAACAGTGCCCCGGCTCTATCGCACCGTCCGCGGCCGCAAGAGTGTCTATTCCTGGACACTCGAGCTGCTCGCGACCGCGAAAAGGCTCATGCCCGACGTCAAAACGAAGAGCGGCCTGATGCTCGGCCTCGGCGAGACCCGCGACGAGCTCCTCGACGTGTTCGCCGATCTCCTCGATCACGGTGTCGATTTCCTCACGCTCGGACAGTATCTGCAGCCGACGCTCGACTCGCTGCCCGTGGAGCGTTACGTTCCGCCGGAGGAATTCGACGAACTGGGTGCACTCGCCCGCAGCATCGGCTTCCAGCGGGTCGCCTCGGGCCCCCTCGTCCGCTCGAGCTACCACGCCCGCGAGATGACCGTGTAGCGACTTGTAGGACAGGCTTCAGACTGTCATGCCGGGCTTTCCGGCAAGGCATGTGATAACAAGCCGCATTCGGAGCCGGCGGTACGCTGCTTCATCGCCGAGGGCGATCGCTAGTCCCTTCTCA
>JBMLMS010000446.1:0-4931 GCA_049243925.1 Pirellulales bacterium | reverse complement strand
GCATCAAGCCGGGCACAACGTGGGGCGCGACCGACGAACTGGGCTACCGGGCCGTCGACGACGTCGTGGCAGTGCACGACCTTCACGCCACGATGCTTGCCCTCCTGGGCATCGATCACCATCGGCTGACGACGAAGTTTCAGGGCCTCGACGTCCGCCTCACCGGCATCGCCGGCAACGTCGTGAAAGGCATCATGGCCTGACCAGGGTATCGGCATCATGCGACACAAGAAGCTCTTTTCGAATCGTGTTTCCGGCGTGGCGTCTGTGGCCCTGCTCTGGGCACTCGCCATCCCCGCCCTGGCGATCGACTTCGCGCACGACATCGTGCCGCTCATGAAGAAGCATTGCGGCGAATGCCACACCGGCGACGCCAAGCAGGGTGGCTTTTCGATGAACACCCGCGAGGATCTGCTGGCGGGGGGCGATTCGGGCACGCCGGGGTTCATCGAAGGCGACGGGGCAGGCAGCGAGATCATCGCACGGCTCACGAGTGACGATCCGGACTATCGCATGCCGAGCGAAGGCCCTCCGCTGCCTCCCGAGGCGATCGCGGCCTTCACGCGGTGGATCAATGAACGGGCGCCCTGGGAGGCAGGGTTCGCCTTCCAGCGCACGACGTGGGAGCCCCCCCTGCGGCTCCGTGCGATCGTGCTGCCGCCCGTGGAGGAGGGCCGCACGAATCCGGTCGATCGCATCGTCGATGCGGTATGGAAGGAGAAGGGCATCGCCCGCCCGCCCCGGTCGGACGATCGCACGTTCATTCGCCGCGTGAGCCTCGACCTCGTCGGCCTTCTCCCCGATCCGGAGCGAGTAGAGGCGTTCGTGGCCGACTCGGCTCCCGACAAGCGCTCGCGGCTCGTTCGGGAACTCCTCGACGACCGGTTCGCCTATGCCGAACACTGGATGACCTTCTGGAACGATCTCCTCCGCAACGATTACACCGGCACTGGGTTCATCACCGGAGGCCGCCGGCAGATCACGGCCTGGCTCCATCGATCACTCGTGCATAACAAGCCCTTCGACCAGTTCGTGCGCGAACTGATCGCGCCCACCGACGAGTCGCGAGGGTTCATCGAAGGCATCGTGTGGCGCGGCACCGTGAATGCCAGCCAGACGGTGCCGATCCAGTTCGCACAAAACGTCGGCCAGACGTTCCTCGGCATCAACCTCAAGTGTGCGAGCTGCCACGATTCGTTTGTGGACCGCTGGACTCTCAAGCAGACCTACGACCTCGCGGCGATCTCCTCGGCGACACCGCTCGAATTGCATCGCTGCGACAAGGCCACCGGTGCGACGGCCACGCCGGCCTGGCTGTTCGGGGAGCTCGGCCAGGTCGATCCGGCGGCCCCGCCGTCGCAGCGGCTCGAGCAATTGGCCGCCTTGATGACGACGCCCGACAACGGCTGGCTGTCGCGAAACCTCGTCAACCGGCTCTGGCACCGGCTCTTGGGGCGAGGCCTCGTGCATCCGGTCGACAGCCTGCGGCTGCCGCCATGGAGCGAGGATCTGCTCGACATGCTCGCCGGAGATCTCGTCACCTCGAACTGGGACATCAAGCACGTACTCGAGATGATCTGCACCTCCGAAGCGTATGGCGCCGCCACGCCCGCCGTCGCCGGCCAGCCGCAGGCCGGCGACTACGTCTTCCGCGGGCCGCTGCCGCGCCGGATGACGGCCGAGCAGTTCACCGATGCCGTATGGCAGCTGACGAGCACCGCTCCGCCAAAGCCCGACGCGGAGGTGCTACGGTTCGAACCACCGGAAGGAACCGCGGCCGTGGAGCCGGAGGGCAGGTGGATCTGGTCGAACGACCTGGCCGCCTCGCCGCCCGACGAGAAGCTCACCTTCCGCAAGGCATTCGAACTTCCAGCAGAGCCTATCCATGCCGTCGTCGTGTTCGCAGCCGACAACGAGGCGACCATATTCATCAATGGCAAGCAGGCCGCGAACAGCACCGACTGGACGAGGCCGATCATGGAGATCGTGACGAGCGACCTCCGGAAAGGCACCAATGAGATCGTCGTCACGGCTGCCAACGGCGCCGCGGGCGGGCCGGCAGCATTGCGAGCCGAACTACGGGTGAAGACGGCCGATGGCGGCACACACACGATCGCCACTGACGACTCTTGGCAGTGGACGGCGGCGCGGCCCGACAAGCGGGGGGCGTTCAAGAAGGGAGAAGAGCCGACCGACTGGGCTTCCGCGGCCGTCGTAAAGACACAGAGCACGTGGAATGCAGCCGTGGCGGGCTTCGCCACCAAGCTCCTCTATGCCCTGGCTCCCGACAAGCTGCCCATGGTCCGCGCGGTGCTCGTGAAGGGAACGGCATTGATGGCCGCCCTCGGGCGGCCGAACCGCGACCAGGTGGTGACGAGCCGACCGAGCGACCTGACCACGCTCGAGGCGATCCAATTGGCCAACGAACAGAGTCTGGCCGACGAGTTCTCCCGTGGCGGGGCCGCCATTCTTCGCGACCGTGGGCCTTCGGCCGACGCCATCGTCGTGTGGCTCTACGCCGCGGCCCTCGGTCGGCAGCCCGCGCCCGTGGAGGCTGCTGCGGCCCGCGACCTGCTCGGTGCAGAACCCACGAAAGACAGCGTCGCCGATTGCCTGTGGGCGATCGTGATGCTGCCCGAGTTCCAATTGATCAGGTGAGTGACCAGGAGACCGATCGCAATGAACACCCGACGTGAACTGCTCAAGAGCCTGGCAGCCGCTGCCACCACCACCCTGGCCCTGCCCGAGCCGCGGGCCCGCGCGAGCGCTGCGGCCACCATCGTGCATCCCGTAGCCAAGGCCGACGCCATTATCGTGCTCTGGATGGCCGGTGGGATGGCGGCCCCGGACACCTTCGACCCCAAAAAGCACCGGCCGTTCGAGCCCGGGCTCGCTGTCGCTGACGTGATCAGCACCTTTCCGGCGATCCCGACGGCGATCGACGGCGTGCAGGTCTGCAACGGACTGCCGGAGATCGCCAAGGTGCTCGACCGGGGCACGCTCATCCGCTCACACGTGCAGCCCGATCTCGGCAGCATCCTCCATTCGCGGCACCAGTATCACTGGCACACTGGCTACGTTCCCCCGCAGACCGTGGCCTGCCCGCACCTCGGCGCGTGGATGGGCCGCGTGCTCGGCCCACGGAATCCGGTGATGCCCGCTTTCGTGAACATCGGCCAGCGGCTCGAAGGCATCGGCGAGAACGAGGAGATCAAGGCCTTCACCACGGCTGGTTTTTTTGGCAGCGAGTTTGGCCCCATGAACCTGCCCTACCCCGAGCAGGCTGCCCTGGCCGTGCGGCCGCCCCGCGGCATGCAGCCTGGCCGGTTCGCCAATCGCTACGAGCACTTCAAGCGGCTGGTGAAAGCCTCTCCGGCTTCGGCCTTCACGAGCGACTACCACCAGGAATCGATGCTCCGCAGTTTGGACAACGCCCATCGGCTCCTCGGTGCGAGGGAGAAGGAGGCGTTCGACATTACGCTCGAGCCCAAGGAGGTGCAGGAGCAATACGACACCGGCCGCTTCGGCCGCGGGTGCCTGTTGGCCCGGCGGCTCGTGGAACAGGGCGCGCGGTACGTGGAGGTGACGACGGAGTACATCCCCTTCGTGCACTGGGACACCCACGAGCGCGGCCACGAGCGGGTGGCGAAACTCCATCAGGAAATCGACCGGCCGATCGCCACGCTCATTCGCGACCTCGAGGCCCGCGGCCTGCTCGACCGCACGCTCGTGGTGATCGCCAGTGAATTCAGCCGCGACATGATCACCGAAGGCCAGCCCGGCTCGAAGGCCACCGACCAGGCGAGTTCACCGAAGGATTTTCTCGAGAAGCCTGAGCACTACGGCCAGCACCGCCACTTCACCGGCGGCTCGACGGTCGTGATGTTCGGCGGCGGCGTGAAGCCGGGATTCGTGTACGGCAAAACGGCCGACGAACGGCCCTGCATCGCGGTCGAGAATCCCGTCACGATCTCCGATCTGCACGCCACGCTGTTCACGGCCATGGGGATCAGCCCGAAGACGGTCTATGACATCGAGAATCGGCCCTTCTACGCCACCGAAGATGGCAAGGGGAAGCCGGTGGACGCGATCTTCGCGTGAGCCCGCTCCGAGGTGTTGCCCGGCTGCACCGCGCCGGTATGCTCCTTGACCAACCCTTGAAGGAGTCCTCACGATGGCCAGCCGCTCACTGAACCTCTCGATTGCCCTGCTCTCTGCCCTGTCGGTGACCGCGCTCTTTGCGGCCGACCCTGTGGCGTTTCCTCGCACGACGATCGATCTCGGCACGGTCGTCAGCGACGTCGAGAAGTCGGTGCGGTTCTACGTCGATGGCATCGGGTTCCGTGAGCTGCCCGGCTTCGAACTGCCCGCCGACGCGGCCACGGCCGCCGGGCTCACCGACGGCAAGCCGCTCTCCGTGCGGGTGCTCGTGCTCGGTGAGGGCGACACGGCCACGAAACTCAAGCTGATGAGCGTGGCCGGCACGGCGCCCCGCACCGGCGACAACGAGTTCATCCACTCGCACACCGGCTTCCGCTATCTCACGATCGTCGTCGACGACACGAACGCCGCCCTCGCCCGCCTCGCGAAGATCGGCGTCAAGCCGCTCGCCAAGAGTCCCATCGCGATCCCCGAGACGATCGCCAAGGGTCTCTTTTTGACCTGCGTCCGCGATCCCGACGGCAACATCGTCGAACTCATCGCGCCGAAGAAGTAGCATCGCGCCGGCTCGGGGTTACCCCGTACCGTCTCGCCGTCTGGAAGCCCGAGGCGTGAGCCGAAGGGAATACGCGTCGTGTTTCGCCACCGGGGCATCCTCTCGGCTTGCGCCTCGGGCTTTCGTTGAGGGAGGCTTCGGGCTCCCCGTGTCCCGCTCGACGGCGTATTTGACCAGCGGAGCCATCTTCACGCGAACACCCGGCATCGTGCCG
>JBMLMS010000445.1:0-5393 GCA_049243925.1 Pirellulales bacterium | reverse complement strand
TGCGCTGGTCACATACGCCGTCTCAACGGCAGGGGTAACCCCTCGCCTACGTCTTCACGAAAACTCTCGCCATCGTGACCTCGGTTTTCTTGGCGAACCTCCGTTCGCACTTGAGAGCCGGCCGTCCAGCCCGGCAATCAATCGTTGGGGGAGGCTTCGGGCTCCCCGTGTCCCGGGAGCCGGCGTATTTGACCAGCGGAGCCATGGATGGCGCAGCGCAGGCAAATCCGAGTGAGCCGGAGCCTGGAGGGCGGAGGCGAACGTCCGGCGACGGGATATGGGGAGCCTGAAGCCGGATTGGGCGCTTTGAGGAAACGCATGACAGGCTGAAGCCTGTCCTACACGCTCACCCGCGGACGACGCGGCGCAGGAGCCACAGGCCCCAGAGCGTGATCAAGATGTTCGCCATCCACACTGCCGGCGGCGGCATCACGCCCGCCTTCACGCGCGAGATCCCGAGCATGAACAACGGATAGTAGACGACGAGGATCGGCAGGAAGCAGAGGAAGAAGCTCGTGAGGAAGTCGGCGTTGCGCATCCGGATCGCCATCGGGGCGCCCACGAGCACGAAGCACAGGCAGCTGAAGCCGTTGGCCCAGCGGCGCCACGGCTCCATGATGATGCGATTGAGGCGGGTGGTCGCGAGCTTCGATTGCTGCCGCTCCCCCTCGACGGCCGCCGGGGTGGTCTGCTCGAGGCGGCCGGTGAACATGCCGATCGCCACCTTCGCGGCCGCGAGCTCTTGAATCTGTCCGATCAGCCCGATCTGGTCGACACGTGCCTTGGGAAAATCGGCGAGCGGTATCTCCGAAGGGCTCGTCGAGACCGTCTCCTTGCGGCTCACGGCGTCGAGCGGCACGACGCGTTCGATCGTGTCGGGAAACACGGCCTTCACGTCGCCCACGTGCAGCGTGCCGTTGCGGCAGGTGATCGTGAGCGTGCCCGTCTTGGCGTCGGCCCGCATCTCCGCCTCGGCGGCCGACACGGTCACCGGCGCCGTCTCGCCACCGGGCTGGAAGGAGAGCGTGGGCCGGAGGAGCTTGCGGCCCTCGACACCCTTGACGTTGATCGAAAGTTTCGCCGTGCTGTACGACCGCTGCTGCCGCAGCCGGCCGTAGATGATGTCTTCGACGCTGCTCACGATCACGCGGCGCACACCGTCGCGGCCCCACGACACAGCGATGTCGTTGAGCCAAACCGACACGAAGCTCACGACGATCGCGAGGCCGATGGCCGGCCAGATCGCGGCCATCGGTGTGATGCCGGCCGCCTTGAGGGCCGTGATCTCGTTGCTCGCCGACATCCGGCCGAACACGCTCGCCACGGCAAAGAGCATCGTGCCGGGCACGGCGAATCGCATCGCCTCGGGCAAGACGTATGGCACGAGTTGCGCGATCTGGAGCATGCCCAGGCCCTGCTGCTGCGCCTCCTTGACGAGGCCCACCACGAGCATGAACAGCGTGAGCGCCCCGAGGGCCACGAGGAACACCTGCAGGAGCTCGCTCAGCACGTAGCGGGAGATGATCTTCATGCGTCGGACGGCGCCGGGCCGCGGATCGTGTCGCCGCTGCGGGCATTCTCGACGGCGCGGGTGTAGAGGGCGAGCGCCTCGGCGAGGGCCACGACCGCCTCGTGGAAGGCCTGCTCGGCCACGTGCCTGCGGACGCGGCCGAGGATCGCCGTCGTGCGATCGCGATCACCATCGGAGAGACCGGCGGCTCCGGCCTCGACGCTCGCCACGATCCGCTCGAAGAGCCGTTCATTCGGCAGGCAATCGTAGGTGCGATACGGCCCCTTGCCGATCTGGCGGCCCGGGGGCAGCACGCGGCCGTTGCCGCCTGCCGGGGCGAGAAATCCGAGGAAGGCGATCACGAGCGAACCAAGAAAGATGAGCACACAGCCACAGACGAGAGCCCAGAGAATCGCCGTCATCAGGGAATCTCGCGAGGCGGCGTCAGGGCTGCTCAGAAGGCCGGCGAGCACGAGCCCACCGAACAGACTCGCCGCAGCCGCAGCCAGCCACTTCCACGGTAGCGCCGCACGCCCGGTCGGCGTCGCCGGCTCCTCCGTGAGCGGCCAGGGCTCGCCACCAGCCGGCACCTTCGACACTTCTTCCGCGCCCGCCCGGGCCACGACCACCGTCACGTTGTCGGGCGCCCCGCGCACGAGTGCCAGCCCCGTGAGCGCGGCCGTCGCCTCGCGCGGCTCGAGCTCCGCGGCGAAGAGGCCGATCTCTTCGTCGGACACCTGCCCGGAGAGGCCGTCGCTGCAGAGCAGGAACGTGTCGCCCTCTTCGATCGGAAACGGTCCTTCAATGTCGACGTCGACGTGCGGATGGGGCCCCATCGAGCGGGTGATGATATTCTTCGGCGCGGCGCCGGCGGCCTCCTCGCGCGACATGCCGCCTGCCGATTCGAGCTCCCACACGAGCGAATGATCTCGCGAGAGCTGCTCGATCGTGCGGCCACGCACACGGTAGGCGCGGCTGTCGCCGACATGCCCCACGAGCGCGCCGCGTGGCACGAGCACGAGCACGGTGCAGGTGGTGCCCATCCCGCGAAACTCCGCGGCGCTCTCCCCCTTGGCGTTGATCTCGGCGTTGGTCTGCTCGAGGCTGCGGCGCAGGGCCAGCGGCGGCGAGTGCTGGGCCGATTTCTCATAGACGAGTGGCACCCGTTCGGCCGCGATCCCGCTGGCCATCTCGCCAGCGGCGTGGGCCCCCATGCCGTCGGCCACGAGAAACATCCAGCCCCGCGATTGATACTGCTGCGGGCTCGACGGCGGCAGCACCGACTTCGAATCTTGATTGTTCGCCCGCCGCCGGCCGACGTCGGTGCGATCGGAGTAGATCAGGCTCGTACCTTTGCCCACGCGTCTCGAGCCTCTGGGTTACTCCAGCCCCGGGATTCTAGCGAGGGCACGTGGCCCGGGCGAGACACGTCTGCCCGGGAAAACTGCGGTGTTCCTCCGGGCCCCCGGCTGGGCTGGCGGCTCCGCACGGGCCTGCGTATCGTCCGCAGTATGGTTCCCGCCGCCGTCGTCCGCCCGATTCGGTGCGCCACCGTGCTCGCGGTGTTCGTCTGCCTCGCGGCGCTCGGCTGCGTGCAGCGGCGGATGACGATCCGCTCGAATCCGCCCGGCGCGCTGGTCTACGTCGACGACTATCAGGTCGGTACCACGCCCGTGTCGACCGACTTCGTGTATTACGGCACGCGCAAAATCCGCCTCGTGAAGGATGGGTTTGAAACCCTCACTGTCCGCCAGCCGTTTCCGCTGCCGTGGTATCAGGTGTTTCCGCTCGATTTCGTCACGGAAAACGTCTGGCCGGGTGAGATCCGCGACGAACGAGTGGTCGATCTCGCGATGACGCCGATGGCGGCCACGCCGCCAGAAGAGGTCGTGGCCCGCGCAGAGCAGGCCCGCGCGAGCGCAGGCAGCCTCCCCGCGCCGCCCCCGGTCGCGCCGCAGGTGGTGGTGCCACAGCCCATTCCTGCGCCGCCGCCAGCGCAGATGCCACTGCCGCAGCCACTGCCCCCGCCGCAAGGATTTCCGGATCCCCGGGGATTCCCCGTGCCGCAGGCCCTGCCGCCCCAGCCGTTGCCAGGAGCAGGCCCCGTGTTTCCGCCGCAGGTGCCCGCGCCGGCGTTCCAGGCGCCGCCGCAAAATGCTCCTTCGCAGGGAATCCCCAGCCTCGGCGTGCCATAATCTCACGCCATGCCTGCTGCCGCGCCGCCCACTGCTCCGCTCTCCCGCGTCGAGCTCGACCAGTTCAAGCTGATCCGCCTCCGGCACCTGCTCGCCACGATCCTGCCGGCCAACGCGTTTTACGCCGCGAAGCTGGCCCGCGTGTCGGCTCACCCCGATTCGCTCGCCGAACTCGAAGCCTGGCCCTTCACCTATAAGGAAGAGCTCGTCGCCGGCGCGCACGCCGGCACCCCGGCCAATCTCACGTGGCCTCTCGATCGCTACGTGCGGTTTCATCAGACGAGCGGCACGCATGGCCGGCCGCTACCGGTGTTCGACACGGCCGACGACTGGGCGTGGTGGATGGAGTGTTGGCGGGCGGTGCTCGACCGCGGCAGCGTGCGAGCCGGCGATCGCGTGCTGGTGGCGTCGTCGTTCGGCCCCTATGCCGGATTCTGGAGTGCGTTCGACGCCGCGCTCGACCGCGGCGCGATGGCGGTGCCGACCGGCGGGATGCCGAGCCTCTCGCGGCTCGAACTCGCCCGCAGCCTCGGCGCGACGGTGCTCGTGGCCACGCCGAGTTATGCCCTCCACCTCGCCGAAGTGGCCCGCGACCACAAGATCGACACGGCACGGCTGCCGGTGCGGCTGGTCGTGGTCGCGGGGGAGCCGGGTGGTTCGATTCCGGCCGTCAGGGCGCGGATCGCCGAAGCGTGGGGGGCCGATGTGCTCGATCATGCGGGCGCGACCGAAGTTGGCCCGTGGGGCGCAGGCACGCTCGCCGGCGGCGGCATCGACGTCATCGAGCCCTGCTTCCACGCCGAATTTCTCGCTGTCGAGACGGGCCAGCCGGCCAAGCCCGGCGAGCTTTCCGAGCTCGTGCTCACCACGCTCGGCCGCACAGGCGCGCCCGTGATCCGCTACCGCACGGGCGATCTCGTGCGGCCGCACTGGCCCGCCGCCGGCGCGGCCTGCCCGTGGGTGCGGCTCGAAGGAGGCATCCTCGGCCGCACCGACGACATGCTCGTGGTCCGCGGCGTCAACATCTTTCCCGGCGGGATCGACGACATCGTGCGCAGCTTTCCCGAGATCGTGGAGTATCGGCTCACTGTGGAGTCTGCCGCCAGCCTCGACGCCATCCGGCTGGAAGTCGAAGACCATCTCGCCGCACCCGACCGCGTGGCCCGGGAGCTCCAGGTGCGGCTCGGCCTGCGGGTCGACGTGGCAACCGTCCCGATCGGCAGCCTGCCGCGGTTCGAGGGGAAAGGCCGCCGTATCATCGACCACCGCACCTCCGCCCGCACTCCCTCGAGGCCCGCCGCTTCATGACCGCGCCCCTGCCCCGCTCGATTCGCCGGCTCGACGATCCGCGCACGCCCGGAGCCATCGAGATCGCATGGAGCGACGGCGCGACGAGCGTCTACACGCCGCGGCTCCTGCGCGACGCCTGCCCGTGCGCCACCTGCCGCGAGAAGCGCGTCGAACCGGTCCGCCCGAATCCCTTGGCCGTGCTCGCACCGGAGGAGATCGCGCCCCTCTCGATCACGGGCATGAAGCCCGTCGGCCAATACGCCTACTCGATCGAATTCTCCGACGGCCACTCGAGCGGTATCTACACGCTCGACTACCTGCGCGAACTCGGCGGGTGATTCGGGCGCGTTGGACTGCAGAGCATGTGAGAACCACCCGCATTCGGAGCCGGCGGTAGG
>JBMLMS010000444.1:0-8279 GCA_049243925.1 Pirellulales bacterium | reverse complement strand
TCGTGCGGGCCACCGATCGCGTCGGTCTCTCCGATCCCCCGGCACGAATCTGGCACGAGGAGGCGGCGGAGCCCGCGAGCAAACGCAACGCAAACGACGGAAAACTCCTGCTCTCAGGACTCGGTGAGCCCGACCTTCCGGTCACGCTGACCGGCCCTGGGGGACCGTTCACGGCCCGCAGCGGCGCCAACGGTTCTTTCCGGTTCGAAAATCTCGAGCCGGGGGAATACAAGGCCTCGTGCCAGGGCCCCATCCGCAACCGCATCTACCGGGCCGAACCGGTGACCGTGACGGTGGCCCCGGCGCCGGCGCCGCCCGCGAGTGTGACGCTCGAACTGAAGTGATGTGGCGGCCGGCCCCCCGTGCGGCCTGCACGCGCGGCATCCGCGGCAGGATCGCTACCCCGCTTCGGATCGTTTCGCGAGGCCCAATCCGCACTTTGCCGAAAAGCCCCATCCTGCCCGACTTGCCCCGACGATAACGGGCGATGGTGGGAGGACCGGACCTGCGTGGACGTGGGCCCGGAGAAGGGATTTGCCAACGGTCGTGCCGCGACATGGATGTCGCCCGTGTGCGTCCGCGGGGGAACACGCGAGATGTTCGCTGTCACTGGGTGGTGCCGGCTGGGCCGGCTTGCCCTTCCCCTGCGCGCCCGCATGTGGGAAGTCTGGATCCTCGGGGCCACCCTGTGCCTCATGGCTCCGGCCACCGCCTTCGGGCAGACCACCGGCTCCGCGACGATCTGGAGCTTTATGGGCGTGCCGAATCCGTTTGGCCTCAACGCCGCCGATCAGCAGTCCGCAAACCCGGCGATTCAGGCCGCCGCGAAGGCCAAGGCGGCGAAGCACGAGATCTGCAAGAAGAAGAAGGCGATCGCCTATCTGGCCGGGCTGGGCTGCACCCCGGAACATCCCGAGGTCGGCCCCGCGCTGATCGCCGCGATGAGCGACCCGGATGAACCCGTCCGGTACGAGGCGGTCAAGGCCGTGCTGCAGACGGCCGGTGCATGCCAGTCGGCGGAGCAGAAACGCGAGGCGAAGAAGGCCCAATCGCACTGCGACCGCTGCCACGACCTCAAGAAAAAAATCGAGAAGGCGTTTTGCGACTGCATCGACCGCCTCTTCGGCAAGGTGCCGCCGAAAGAGCACAAGCACAAACACAAGAACACGCTTGCCAAACTCTTCGGTCGGGAGGAGTGCGAGGACCCGTGCAAAAAAGACTGTGATTCCGCCGCTGGCCTCGGCTCGTGCTGCAGTCCGGAGATGCAGGAGAAATTGTGGAAGCTTGCCTACGGGCGGGATGATCAAGGCTGCTTCCTGGAACGCAGCCAGCGGGTGCGCGACATGGCCGAGCAGGCGATCAAGGCCTGCAACGCCTGCAGCGGCTGCGGAGAGTGCGGCCCCTGCTCGGCGGGTACCTCGGAGTATGCGGCCCGCGAGATGCCCCCCAGCGACGCGCGGGAATTGCCACCGGCGGATACCGACGGCGACTGCGTTCACGACAGCATGATGGTGCCTCTGCCGGCCGAGCAGGCACATCCCGAAAGCGGCCCGGCCGGTGTGCCCACGCTCGAGCCGCTGGCGATGCCTCCGCCTGCCCCGGAGCCGATCCCCCTGCCACCATCGGTGCTCGTTCCAAACCGGGCCTCCGAACGGAGTGCCGCGCTTCTCCCGCCCTCCGGCGTGCGGAGATTCGCCGGCGAACCGGTGCCGGCAATCGTCGCCCGAGCTCCCACACGGCACGTCATTCCGTCGTCGGTCTGGAATCCGGTCGACCCGCTGCAGATTTTCGATTCCACCGGCAGCGACCGCGAGCCCGGCTTCCCGCCCCACCCGCGGCCGACCAGGCTCCAACTGGCCCGCACGATGGCCGGCACCGCCGCGGTGGCGGAGCGAGCAGCGACATGGCCGAATCTTCCGGCGATGATTCCTGCGCCGGAGCCAGCCGTGGCGGCAGCGGAAGTTTCGGGCGGCAGTGCAACGTCGTCCGGACTCCGAATCGTTGCGGTCGCGGCCTTCGCGCTCGCGCTCGCCGAAGGAGCGCGGACGGTGGTCCGCTGGGGGCGAAGGCGACAGACCTCGTAGGGGGCATGTACGATGGCCGCGACGGTCACGCCGATCGCCCCTCGACCGTTTCCATGAATCCAGCAGCCGACGACGACGAGCAGCACGTGCCGCCACGGTCGTGGCGGACGGGGGGTGTTTTTACGCGCCGCACCGTTCAGCGGGGTGCTCAAGAGAAGCGTCCCGGCTTCGTCCCGGCCGCGGCTCCCCTGGCGCCGAGTGTGCAGGGATCGTGGCGCGGCGTCGGCTTGGACACGGCCTCGCGCATGCAGGCCTGGTGGCTTGTCGCCCGGCGCATCGGATTCACGGTCGGCGCGATCGTGCTCGCGTTCATGCTCATTCGCACGCTGCTCACGGTGCGGCGCCAGGTGCCGATCGTGGCGGGGTTCGTGACGAGCTATCGTCCGCCGCTGCCCCCGCTCGAGCTTGCCGGCGAGGATCGCGAGCTCCTGCGGGGCCTCGCCGATGCGGGACTGTCGTTCTTCGATCCCGGCACAGCCGTGTTTTACGACGAAAGCGAAGCGATCTCCAATGCGACGGCCGACCAGATGGTGACGGCGCTGACCTCCCGGCTGCGTCAGGTGCGGCCCGGCGGCCCGGACAAGGACGTCGCGATCGTCTACCTGTCCGCCTCCGGCACGGTCGACGAGAAGGGGCGACCGTGCATCGTGCCGCCGGGCGCCTCCGAGGATCCGGTCAGCATGACGGAAGATGCCTACCTTCCAGTCGAGCATCTGCTGGCGTCACTGCGGCAGGCTGTGCCCGGTCGGGTGAACATTCTGGTCGTTCTCGATGCGACTCACGCTGGCATGGACTGGAACTTGGAGATCGACGACGGAGGTTTCACTCCGGCGGTTGAATCGCTGCTCCAAACCCTCGCCTTGGATCGGGTGTGGGTGATGGTGCCTTCGGCGACCGGCCAGCGGGCCCTTGCGAGTTCGATCCAGGGGTCGGGCGGATTCGCCATCCAGTTCGCGTTTGGCATGCGCGGAGCGGCCGACGCCCGTCCGTGGGGCGATGCCGACGGCCGCGTCGAACTCAAAGAACTCGCCCGCTTCGTGGCCGACCGGGTCGATCGGTGGGCCCACGCCATGTATGGCGATCGCCAGACCCCCACCCTGATCCCGGCCCTTTCCGGCGACAGCCCCGACGTGGCGCTGGCGTGGACGGTGACGAGGAAACCACGAGACGACCGCCGCAACCCCGTGGTGGGCGGCAATGATTGGTGGCTCGAGCAGCGATGGCGTTTGGCTGACGCCCTCCGCGAGCGTGCCATCCAGGAGAAGCCGCTGAATTGGGCCGCTTACGAACACCAGCTGTTGCGGGCCGAAATATTGCGGACGGCCGGCTCCGCGTTTCATGACGAACAGATCGAGGTCGACACCGCAGTCGAGCGGATGGAGAGAAATCTGTCGCTGCCGATCGTCACGGCGACGAAGTTGCTGCCCGCCATGCAGCTTTCCGCCACGCGGTTCGGCGTGGGCGAGGCGGGAGATGCCGACGAGGTCGCCCAGTGGCGTGCAGGAATCGAAACGTTCATGATGCCGAGGCCGAACCAGCCCCCGGCGAGTCCGGCCGGCGCGGGGCCCGCTCCCGGCGAGCCTGCTCCTCCCGTGCCCGCCGCGCCGCAGGACGACGCGGCATGGCTGCTGCATACCGAAGTGGGCTGGCGATGGCTGCTTGATACGCTCGATTCGAACGCCACCTTCGACAAGGCGTCTCTCGCCCGGTGGATCGAGTGGGTGGGCACGCGGCCGGAGGGGCCGGTGTTTCATCCCGTGCAGCTCCACGTCGTTCGCATGCTGTCGCGATGGACGCAGGACGAGGACTGGCAGCGGAATGGCGACGTCTTTCGAATCCTGATCAGGCTGGTGTCGCGTGCCTGGGAGGTGGCCTATGGACTGGACGTGCGCGTGGATCCGTTTCTGACATCCGAAGCCGTGGCAGCGTATTACACGGAGGCCAACGAGGAGATACGGCGGGCACTCGATTTTGCCTTTGTGGGCGGGCCGGCCGCGATGGCGGAATCGCGGCGGCTGGCCGCGGCGAGCCTTGCGAAGTTTGACGGGCTCGTGAAGATCGCGGACCAACGAGCGCGGGCCCTGAACCTGCTCGACACCATCCGGGCCGAAATTCCTTTTTTGGCGTCATGGTGGGTGGGCGAGCAGCGGGCGGTGGCACGGCAGGCGGGAGAACAAGGAGGGAACACCGCGGAAGCTTCGGAATTTGATTGGCCGGCGATGCTCGTCGCCGTGGATCAACTCGAGGCCTCGATCGACGGAGCTGCCGCCAGGAACCAAAACATTCCGACTGACTCGGACACGGATGGCGAACTGGAGCGGATTCGGGCACGATGCGACCTGCTGTTCGAAACGCTGCGTCGCCAGTATGCGGACGCCTGCGTTGATCTCGCGATGCAGGCACCCGCGACCCCGCGGACGAATGGTGCCATCCGTCGGGCGCTGGCGATCCCGCTGATCCGCGGGGAGATGCGGCTGCGGCTGCTGCGGCGTGCCCAGGAACTCGCCCGGCGTTTCGCCGCGGAGCTGGGGCAGACTGCCGCCGACGAGGATCCGCTCCCGCCCTCCGACCCCAAGGCCGCCGTCGCCGGCTGGATCCCGTGGCGCGACGCGTTGATGCATCCGGTGTTGCCGATTCTCGTGGCCGACGGCTCCGGCGTGAGCGTTCTTCCCACATCTGCCTCTGATATCGCGATTGCAGTTGGACGGCAGGCCTCGGCCTGCCGCAACGCAGCCCGCTCGCTCCCCACACTGATCGCGAAGCTTGATCGAGAACGAACGGAGTCGGAGATCGGGAGCCTGCGCAGCAGCGTCAAGGTGCTGGAACTGCTGGCCCGCGGCAGCCATGCCAGCCGACGCCTGGCGGTCGTCGCCGGGCAGCGCCCGCAGATCGTCGGTGCCACGACGCCGACGATGCGTTATTTGGCCGCAGCCTGGCACACGCGGCTCGTGAGGCAAGCACGGAACACAATCGAAGACTTCTGGGGGGCTGTCGAGCCGGGTGAGCCTGTGTATTGCACGGCCAAGGCCAACATGCTGCTGGAAACGGCCGCCGAAATCGTGCGGAACAACGGCGTGGTCTTTGGCGAGGTGGAGCGCGGCGCCGTCTCGGCCCGGCTCGCAGAACTTGAAGCCGGGATGAAATCCTTCGCCGAGGTAAAGCTCTCCCCGAACCGCGTCATGCTGCCGACGACTGCCATCGCCGACCCTCCTCGCAACACGGTGGCGCTCGACCCGAGGGCGGGCGTGCCGCCGGGCATTGCGGCTGCCTGGCTTTCGCAGGCGGCCAACGATCGACCACTCTCGGTCCTGCGTGATCCTGCCGGCGGCCTGGCCGTCAGCCGCATCGCCGTGGAGGTGGGCAAGCCGATCCGCGCGACGACATGGCAACTCGACCCTGCCGGAGCCGGGCTGATCGAAGGGAGCCGCATGGCGGTGCTCGACTTCACCGCCTGGTATCGCGGGCACAGGATTCTTGTCGGAATGCCCGTGGCTGCGGCCAACGCCGCCCGCACGACTGACTGGACGTTCACTCCCGCGGCCGATCCGCAGATCACGGTGCGTGGTGACATGCCGCGGACGCAGGCTGTCGCCGTCATCTTCGACTGCTCGGGCAGCATGGGGCAGCGCTTGCCCGACGGTCGGACGCGGCTCGATGCCGGCCGCCGGTCTGTTTCCGAGCTGCTCGCCGCTCTCGCCAAAAACGGCAACTGGGACGTGTCGCTCTGGCTCTACGGCCACCGCACGCAATGGTCTCGCGACCAGAGCGGCCGCTACACATCCGGGCTGACGGCGGCCGGGCAGGCAGCCAAGGCGGCCGCGGAGAAGCAGGACACGCCCTTCACGCTCGTGCCCGGCGACGACGTCGAGCAGATGCTGCCGATGCAGGCGCTCACGCCCGGTGTCGCGACGCGCATCGACATGATTCTGCAGCCGCTCGCCCCCGCGGGCGCGACGCCGCTCTACCACGCCCTCTCGGAGGCGCGGGCCCCCGATGTCGGCCGGGGTCGTGAGGCGGTGCCCGGGCACGTGCTCGTGGTGACCGACGGGGCCAACGACCAGACGGGCGGGACGATCGTGACGGCTGCGGGCGTGGAGGATCGACTTGCCCGACTCAACTCGAGGCGCACGATGCCGCTCCGCGTCGACATCGTCGGCTTCGCGATGTTTGCCGATGCCATGGAGCGCGCGATGCGGATGGGCGAACTCCGCGACCTGGCCAATGCATCTGGGGGCCGCTTCTACGAGGCCGCCAACGCCGACAACCTCGCGCGGTCGCTGCGGCAGTCGCTCCGCGTGCTGCAGTGGCGGGTGACGGGCCCCGGCGCTCCCCGGGATCCGGCCAACCTTGGCGACTCGGTGCGGCTGCCATCATCGCTGCCGGGGCAGCCGCAAGCCTACGAGGTCGTGCTCGATGCCGGCCCCACGTCGCCGCGTCGAGGCGTGGCGGTCGAGGGGAGCGAGGGGCTGGAACTCTTCGTCACCGGCGGCGGGAGGGGGCTGGAATGCCGGCGTTACGACGGCGGGACGGAGCAAGGACTCCGTGACAGCCGCTCGGAAGTCGTCGATCCGGCCAACCCGCGCCGGAGATCGTTCATCGGGGCCCACATGGCGACCCGGACGGGCGACACCATCCGGTTTCCGATTTCGGTGCAAAACGCGAACGCCGCCGAATTCTCGCCGCGACCGGTGGAGATGTGGGTGGAGGTCACGCCAGTCGCCGCCGGCCAGCCGACGAGCGCGCCATTCGTCGTGTACGACCTTGCACTCCAGCCGGCGCGACCCGTGCCGGTATTCGATCTCGTCGCGCGCAACTGGCCGCGGAATGCCGATGCGGCCGAGATCCGGGCGTGGTTTCGGTTCGCGGCGGTTGCCCCCGACATGGCGGTGCCCGTGAGCGAACTGGTGCCGGGCGTGGATCGCAGCCTCACGGTCGCGGGGTTTCCAAAATCCGAGCTTCGGGCGACGCTCGCGCCGCCGGATTCACCCGACACGCTGCGATTGTCGGTCGTCGAAAATCATCCGCCGGCGCTCGCCACGCAACTCCCCTCCCTCCGCGTCGTCGTCGCGCCCAACTGCCTGCGGGCGGTGCACGTTGTCGAGCCTGAAACCGGCCGAGTGCGACACGAGTTCACGCTGAAGGCCGAGGGTGGCCGGGTGCCGGCCAACACGATGCTGCAGGTCACGGATCGGCAGCGGATCGTCAACGGAGCGGTGAGCGCAACTGCCGGCGGGGCGCCGCCCCTGGCCGTGCCCGTGCCGGCGGAGTGAATTCGACCCCGGGTCGGACGGGGTCGAGTCCAGACCTACCGTGGCTTCGTGACCCCAAACTCTTCGTCGGCGGCAGTCTCCAACATGAGCAGTCTTTCAAAGACGCCCATGGCGGTGGTGTTGTCGTTGATCGCCTCGATCATGACATCACGAATCTCGACGTCCGTCAGCTCGAGCCCCGTCTCACGCCGAATCGCCAGGATCAAGACCCGTTCTTCGCCACGCTTGTAGTCGCCAAGCAACCACGCCTTGATTGCCGACATGGCGTCAAGGTGTTCGAGCCGGTCGTAGGGGTCTTTCTTCGTCAACATCGCCAGTTCCTCCTTGGGTGTCAGGAGCGTAGCTGACGATGATGAGCATCGTGCGACTCACAAAGAACTAAGACTCGGCCCGGTAATCATGAGTCTCCCGTGAGGACATCCCATGACCGACCGCATGAAATGACCTGCCCCCTTAAACGTCGCCACATTGAGTAGCCGCCGCAGGCTATTCCCGCGAGGGCCATGGTTACAGAATATTTTCTGGGCCAGAGTCACGGGCACCTTCGCGGCCGTGCCCGGCATCTCCGCGGTTGCGGGCGTGTTCCGCATCTCGCGGGCGATCTCCTCGCGAATCTCCGCGATCTGGTCGCCCACGTAGCCCATCGCATCCTAGAGCAGCGTGCGGTCGCCGCGGTCGCCGCGGGCGGCGAAGTCTTCGCCCTGGAGCGATCACGCGCCGGCTGACCCCCTGCCTTGCCGCGGCGGACGGGCGGGTTCCTGCCTCGCACCGGACAAGGTAAACTATCGGTTCAAACGCGTGGCCTGTGGCCCACTGTCCTCACCGCCCAAAAAAGGCAAACGGTGAGGCCAGCCGAAAAAGTATGCGTTTGGAGGGTAAGCGAATGGCTAGCGGCGACACTGGAAATGTCGTGCTCCGAAAGGAG
>JBMLMS010000443.1:0-11163 GCA_049243925.1 Pirellulales bacterium | reverse complement strand
CCTTCCTTGCCCTGGCCTTCCTTGCCCTGGCCTTCCTTGCCCTGCCCTTCGTCGCCCTGCCCATCCTTGCCGCCCTGTTCGCGGCGGTGCTCGAGGATCCGCTCCATCGCTTCGCCGTCGTTGGTGCCATCGGCGGCGACGGCCTTGCCGCGGGCATCGCCACGTTGCCCCTGCTTGCCGCCTCCTTGTTGGCCAGCGTCGCCGTCAGCCTGCTGGCCTCCACTCGCGCCGGGCTTGGCGCCTCCGGCTTTTCCGCCCGCGTCACGTTCGCTGCCCGGCTGCTTGCCGCCGCTCTGCTTGCCCCCTGACTGCGGTTTGCCCGACTCTTGCTCTTGCCCGCCCTGCCGCTGGCCCTCGGCACCGAGGCCTTGCCCCTGCTCGGCTCCCTGCCCCTGATTCTTTCCCTGCCCCTGCTGATCGCCCGGCTGCTTGCCGTCTTGCGGCTGCTGCTGGTCGCTGTTTTGCGCGCCTTGCTGCTGCCCGTCTTCTTTGCCCGACTGCTTGCCGTCGGACGACTGCTTAGGCTGCGGCGCGGCGCGCTGGTCTTCGCCCCCTTGATTCTGCGGCATGTCCTTCGATCGCTCGTCATTCCCGCCCGAGCGCTGATCATTCCCGCCGTCGCCCGGCTGCTTTTTTTCGCCAGACTGTCCCGACGCGCCCGGCTGCCCGTCGGCACCAGCCTCGCCCTGTGAACGACCGTCGTCCGACTGCTTGCGGCCGGCTGGTGGCTGCTCGGGCTGCCGCGGCGGTGCCGCGGGATCGATCCGCAAGGCCTGCCATGGCGAATGAGCGACGTTGGGCCGCTTGGGGCGATTGTCGGTGGCGACCGCGCGATATTCGAGCGTGGCGCCAGGGCCCGCGCCGAGCCGCTCCGGCACGAGCTGCGCCGTGCCGCGAAACATGCCTGACTGCTCCGCATCGAGCACGACGACTTCCTGCCCAGCCGCGCCGCCTTGCAGGCGGGTTTCGATCGTGACGCGGGCCAGTGCGAAATCGGGATCGTGCGCCTGCACCCGCACGGTCACCGGCGCCGCCGGCGGCACCCGCAACGGCGACTCGCGCGGCTCCTCGATCGCCACTTCGGGGGCCACGTCGGCGAGCACTTCGATGCGATGTTCCATCGCGTCGGTGATCACGGCCTCCCGACCGGCGTCGGCAGCAGACTTGGGCTGGAACAGCAGTCGATACGACGCGTGCTCCGGCTTGACGCCGTCGGAATCGAGACGCAGGGAAAACGACTTCGTCACCCGGGCCAGATCCGCAGCCGACTTGGCGAACCGCAGGTCGCGGGTGCCGTCGCCATCAAAATCGATCCATGCGTCTTCGAGCGGCTGATTACTCTCCGCCACGATCGTCACCTCCGTGCCCTCGACGGCGCGGATATCGCCCTGCCAGGCCACGGTCTCGGCCGCGCGGCGCGTGTAGGCCGGAAATGCGTAGCGAATCTCGCGCACGAGCAGCGACGGTGAATCGACCACCGCCACCCGAATGGGAGCGGTGCGGGCGTCGCCAGCCTCGAGCGTGATCTCAACCGCATGATCGAGGCCGCGGGCCGCATCGGGCAGCACGGCCGTAAAGAGCCGTTGCGCTCCGCCCGCCTTTTGACCGCGGCCCAGTTCCGCGCGCCACGCCGCCGCCGCCGCATCGACGCCGCCATCGCCCCGCAGCGGAGCCACCACGACCACGGGCTTCTCGTCGCGTCGCAGCCCACGGATGTCGGCGGCCACCACGAGCTGCCGCCCGCGCACGAGCGTGGCGCTGCCGGCCTCGATGGCGACCCGCCGGCGGTCGAGGGCTTCGTCGAGGGGCCCCTGCTCGGCGGGCATCCGCCAGGCCAACCGCGGCGGCTCGATGCGCACCCGCGACGGTGCGGCCCAGCCGACCCACGGCGCGAGCAATCGCGCGGCACTCACGAGCAGGCTCTTCGGGGCGGCCAGTTCGTAGAGGCCCGCCAGGCCCACGAGCGCCGCGAGCACGTAGGCCAGTCGGAGTGGCACCGTGCGATCGATGACCGCCTCCACGGGCACGTCGGCAAGTTGCTTCGCGGTGCGGCGCTCGAGCGACCGCACAACCTTCGCGGGATTTGCTTCCGGGTGCGCCTTCACGAGCACCGTGTTGACGAGGTCGTTGTGGAGCTCCGGATGCTCGCGCTCGATGGCTCGCGCGGCGTAGACGAGATTCACCCGGTAGCGCACGAGCGGCACGAGCCAGCGGATGGCGGCGGCCACAAGGGCCAGGGCCGCGACGCCCAGCCACGCCCAACGCAGGCCCGGCGACAGGCCGCCGGGCACGAGCCAATGCTCGACGATGACGCCAAGCGCGAGCCACGCTCCTCCGCAGACCGCCGCGCCCAAGACGAAGGTCGTGACCGCCACGCCTTTGAAATCCGCACTCGCCGCGGCCAGCCGCCGGGCGAGATACCGATCCGACTTCGATTCAGCCTCGCCATCCGACTGCCAGCCCGTGACGGCCAGGTCGTGATTCGTGTCGGCCGGACTCGCTCCGGGCGGCACGACCGGCTCGACCACCCCGGCCGGGGCGGAGGGATCGGAAACGGTCGCCATCGGGAGGCTCCAGGGGTGCCGGCGGCGGCGGGCGAGATCACCACCAAGTATATCGGCCGGACCACCCCGTCGGTTCGCCGCGTTGACGGTATTTCGAAGCCGCTTTTATCGTGCCCGAGCCCACGCTGGCAGCATTTCCCCGCGTCGGGCTGACTCATGAGCATGGATCGCATGTCTTTTCTTCCCGATGCCGAGGCGTTTCGCCGGCTTGTCGAAGGTTCGCGCCATGGCGCTGCTGCGATGCTTGCCCGTGCCACCCTCAGGGCGTTGGCAGTGCCCTATGCAGCGGCGGTGCGGGCCCGCAATGCCGCCTACGACCTCGGCGCCCTGCCGGCGATGTCCGCTGCCGTGCCGGTGATTTCGGTGGGCAACCTCACGCTCGGCGGCACGGGTAAGACGCCGCTCGTGGCCTGGACGGCGCGGCAGTGCCTCGCGGGTGGCCGCAATCCGGCGATCGTGAGCCGCGGCTACGGCGCGAGGCCCGGGCAGACGAGCGACGAAGCCGCCGAACTCGCCCTCGTGCTGCCCGGCGTGCCGCACGTGGCCGACCGCGATCGTGTGGCCGCGGCTGCCGTGGCCGTGTCGCACGGTGCACAGGCGATCGTGCTCGACGACGGCTTTCAACACCGGCGGCTGGCCCGCGATCTCGACATCGTCGCGGTCGATGCCACCGATCCCTTCGGCTGCGGTCATCTCTTTCCGCGAGGCATGCTCCGCGAGCCGCTCGGCGGGCTCGCGCGGGCACACGCAGTCGTGCTCACTCGGGCAGATGCCATCGAGCCCGACCGGCGGCAGGAGATCATCGCCGCGCTCGCCGACCTCTGCGGCCACCGCGGGCCACAGGTGTGGGCCCAAGCCACGCATGCGCCGCATCGGCTGCGCACCACATCCGGCCGCGAGCTGCCGCTCGATGCGGTGCGCGGGAAGCGCGTCGCCGCCTTCTGCGGCATCGGCAATCCGGCGGCCTTCCGCCGCACGCTCGAACGCCTCGGGGCGGAGGTGGTCGAGTTTCGGCCGTTTGCGGATCACCATGCCTACTCCGCCGCCGACGTGGCCTTGCTCGGCAGCCTGGCCGCCGCTGCCCGGGCCGATCTCGCGCTCACTACGCTCAAAGACCTCGTGAAGCTGCCGCACGAAACGCTCCGCGACATCCCACTCGCCGCGGTCGAGATCGCGATCGAGTTTCTCGACGGCGAGGCGGAGCTCGACCGGCTCGTGCAGTCTGCGATCCGTGCCGGCCCAGGCGCTGCCGGCAACGGAGGCGCGGCATGAGGTCGCACGGCATCGACTGCTCGCTGATCGTCAACACGTTCGAGAAGCCGCGGCATCTGGCCCTCGTGCTCGAGTCGATCGCGGCCCAGGCCGGCGTCGACGGACGGATCGAGGTGATCGTGGCCGACGACGGCTCGCGCGACGAGACGGCCGACGTGGTGGCCGCCTTCGCCGCCTCGGCGCGCATGCCCGTGCGATTCACGAGCGAGCCGCACGCCGGATTCCGCCTGGCCCGGGTGCGAAACCAGGGCGCGCGGCTGGCCGTAGGCGACTCGCTCCTGTTTCTCGACGGCGACTGCATCCTGCCGCGCGACCACGTGGCGGCGTATCTCGCCCGGCGGCGGCCGGGCCTCGCCCACCTCGGCTACTGCGCCCGCCTTCCGGAAGCGACGAGTGCCACGCTCGTGCCCGGCAGACTGGCAGGCGTCGATCTCGAAGCTCTCGCGCCCGCCGGCGAGCGACGACTCCTGCGCCGCAGGTTTCGCAAGGCCTGGTGGCACACCCTGCTCCGCCATCCTTCCAAGCCCCGGCTGGCGGGAGGCAACTTCGGCGTCTGGCGCAGCGACTTCGAGAGGGTGAATGGATTCGACGAACGCTTCGTCGGCTGGGGCCAGGAAGACGACGACCTCGGCCTGCGGCTGCGCGCCGCTGGCGTGCGGCTCGAGTCGATCCTCGATCGCACCTGCTCGCTCCATGTGTGGCATCCCACCGATCCCACGGCCACGGCCCGCTGGCGCGACGGGCCGAACGTCGCCTACTTCATGCGCCGTGGGCGATTGACGCGGTGCCGACAGGGGCTCGCCGCTCGCGGGATCGAGACGGTCCGCTGGGGCGTGCCCGCCTCACTCGATGACACGCCGCTCGGCCGAGCCGTCGGCGCCGCCATTCCGGTGGCAGCGCGCGTCGGCGCAGGCGAGACGTGCGAGATCGAAATCGTCACGCGGCCCGGCCCGGCCCGATTCAACCGCCGGGCGGAATGCCGGCTCGTGCTGGCGATGCCCGAAGCAGCGATCGAGCCGGGGCTCTCCCGCCGGGCCGACCGCGTCGAGCGGGTCGATCCGGCAGACGTGGCCAAGGTGCTCGCCGCGGTGTAGGTGCAGACTGGCAGTCTGCACACCGCCGCCCATCACTCGCTCCGCAGAGTGCCACTCTGCGGCTACACGCCGGCGTGCCCGCTCCGAACGGCTACTTCCGCTTCTCGTTGTGCACGGTGTGCTTGCGGAGCCGCGGCGAATACTTCTTCACCTTCAGCTTTTCGCCACCTGTCTTACGCCGCAGCGTGTAGTTCTGATCGCCGGTTTCCTCGCACACGAGGTGGATCACTTCGAGCCGCTTTTTGCCTTTTGCCATCGGAATCTCGCTGCGGGGGCCGATTGTCGTGAAGACGGGATCGTAATCATCCAAACGGGACGCCGCCAGCGGCCCCGTGTCGCACGGGCCAAAACCCTCGGTCAGAGTTTGCGAACGCCCCCGGCGTCGATACCATACAGAAAGGTACACGGGACGCCATTCACGGGCGGCATCCAATGGCCAGTCAAATCCAGTCAGGCACGGGCAAAACGCCCCCGGCACCGGCGGCCACCCCCGCCAAGCCGGCCGCTCCCAAGCCGACAGCCGGTGCAGCCAAGGCGGCTGCGGCGCCCCCGAAGCCACCGGCCGCGCCGCCCGCTCCGGCCCAGGCCGCTGCGCCGCCTCCGGCCGACGACGCGCCGCACCGCTCGAGCGGCGCAGGCATCCTGCGCACAGCGCCGGCGTGGGCCGTGAGCATGCTCTTGCACATCGTGGTGCTCCTCTCGATGGCGCTCATCGTGCAGGAGCCGCCGCCGAAAGAGACGCCACGGGTCATCGTCTCGTCGGCCCCTGAGGTGGTCGAGGAGTTCGAAGAGTTCGAGGAGGAGACGCCGCTCGATCAGCCCCAGACCCAAGAGGTGAGCAACGAGGTCGTCTTACCCGATGCCGCGGTCGTGGAAGACGTGCAGGTGGTGAGCGATGCGGCCGACATCGATGCCGCTGCAGTATCCGTGGAGTTCACCGACTTCAGCACCGAGACGGCCGCCTCGTCCGACCTGCTCGCGAGTGTGGGCGCGATCGGCGGCCAGGCTGGCGGCCTCGGCGGCCGCACCGATCCGACGATGCGCAACAAGCTCGTGCAGGCGGGCGGCGGCAGTGCCCAGAGCGAGGCCGCGGTAGAGGCCGCCCTCAAATGGATCATCAACCACCAGATGCCCGACGGCAGTTGGGACTTCGACTTCACGAAGTGCCCGAGCTGCAATGGCAACTGCTCGCATCCTGGAAAACTCGCGGACCGCGGCGGGGCCACGGCGATGGCGCTTCTCCCGATGCTCGGCCGCGGCTACACACACAAAGCGGGGCCATATAAGAAGCAGTTCGAGGCCGGGATCGGCTTCCTCGCCGCCATGACCGTGAAAGGCCAGGGCAAGGCGTACGAGAAAGGTGGCAACCTCTACTCCCAAGGCCTCGCAGGCATCGCCCTCTCCGAGACCTACGCGATGACGCAGGACAAGCGCCTGGCAGGCCCGGCCCAGCTCGCGCTCAACTACATCATGGCGGCGCAAGATCCGGTGGGCGGCGGCTGGCGCTATGCACCGAAGCAGCCGGGCGACACCTCCGCCGTGGGCTGGCAATTGATGGCGCTCAAGAGCGGCAACATGGCGTACCTCCAGGTGAGTCCGCTCACGATCAAGAAGGCAGTCGAGTTCTTGAATCGCGTGCAGGCCGACGATGGAGCGAATTACGGTTACACCGACCCGGGCAATGGCTTAGGCACGTCGGCCGTGGGGCTGCTCTGCCGGATGTATCTGGGATGGAAGAAGGACAACCCAGCCCTCCAGCGCGGCGTGATGCGGCTTGCGAAGTCGGGGCCGAACACGGATCTCTACTTCAACTATTACGCCACCCAAATCCTCCACCACATGGAGGGCGACGCATGGGTGGCCTGGAACGGGAAGATGCGCGAATCGCTCGTGAAATCGCAGCAGACAAAGGGCCATGCGGCCGGCAGTTGGTTCGAGGGATACGACAAGGGTCACGGACCCGAGCATGGCGGCCGCCTCTACTGCACGTCGATGGCCACGATGATCCTCGAGGTCTACTACCGGCATCTCCCGATCTACGGCCAGCAGAGCGTGGACGAGGAGTTCAAGGAGTAACGCAGGCGGCCGGCATCCAGCCGGCCGTTGCGCGGGGCATCCTCTCGGCTTACGCCTCGGGCTTCCTGATCATTGAGTACGGGAGGCGAGGGGTTACCCCTGCCGTTGAGACGGCGTATGTGACCAGCGGAGCCATGGATGGCGCAGCGCAGGCACATCCGAGTGAGTGGAGGCCTGGAGGGCCGCAGCGAACGTCCGGCGAGACGGTACGGGGTAATCCCCGAGCCGGCGGCATCATGCGACGACAGCCACGGCAAGCGGGACGCTTGCCCCACCGAACGTGGCAGGCTGAAGCCTGTGCGGCGATTCGGTCGATGACTCCCGGGGATCGTCCATGGGGATCGCGGTCTGCGCGGGGAACGCAGCCTTTCCCGAGCGTACGATTTGCCCCGCCGGAAAAGTCGCCCCGACAGGCAGAGCCATGCCGAGCGAGAGCCCTGATACCCCGTGGATCGAACGCGCGGTGGCGAGCCCCGCCGTGCGGGCGGGCTATCTGAGCCTCGTCGCCCACGTCGTGGTGTGCATCATCCTCGCGATCCTCGCGCTCGAGACGCGGCGCATGCCGCCGCCCCAGCCGATCCAGCTGCGGTTTGGCGAGGCCGAGTCGGCCGGCGACGACCACTTGGTCGATGTCGCACTCGGCGCCGATCTTCCGAACGAGGAGGCGCTGGCCACTGCGGCCGCCCCGACCCTCGAGTCTCGAGAACTCCCCGTCGACGACGTGCCGCTCGTAGCGGTGCTCGATCCCACCGCGACGCCGGCCGCCGACGCGGATGACCCGCCGATCCGCCTCGATCCCACCGGTCTGCCGGCCCGGGCCGTGTCGGTGCGCGTGGGCGGTGCCGCAGCCAAGGCGGCTGGCACGGTCGCGAGCGGCACCGCGGCCTTCGCGCCGCGGCGCGGCACCGCCCGGGGCACGGCCGCGCGTGCCCGCGGCGGCTCGCAGGCGAGCGAAGCGGCCGTTGAGGCCGGCCTCGCCTGGCTCGCGGCCCATCAGGCCGTCGACGGATCGTGGCAGTTCGACCTCTCCGGCTGCCGCTGCGACGGTGCGTGCCGCGATCCGGGCACGCTCACCGGTTCGACGGCGAGCACGGCGATCGCGCTCCTGCCATTTCTCGGCGCGGGAAGCACGCATGCCGACGGCCCGTATCAGCAGACGGTGTCGCGCGGGATCTACTATCTCGTGAGCCGGATGCAGCCCACGCCGCGGGGCGGCGACTTCTGCGAGGGCACGATGTACGGCCACGGCGTCACCACGCTCGTGCTCGCCGAAGCGCTCGGCATGACGGGCGACGAGATGCTCGTGCCCTATGTCCGCGACGCGGTGCGGTTCACCGAGACAGCACAGGATCTGCACGGCGGCGGCTGGCGGTATCTGCCGGGGCAGGCCGGCGACATCACCGTGACGGCCTGGCAGATCGCGGCCCTCAAAAGCGCGATGCTCGCGGGCATCGAGGTGCCTTCGCCCACGATCGAGGCGGCCCGGCGGTTCCTCGACCGCGTGCAGACCCAAGGCGGCGCGGCCTACGGCTACCGCACGCCGGCCGCCAAGCCGTGCACGTCGGCGGTCGGCCTCTTGTGCCGCATGTACACCGGCTGGGGCAGCGGGCACGAGGCGCTTCAGCGCGGCGTCACGAACCTCGCCAAGCCGGGCCCGCATCCGACGAACATCTATCAGAATTTCTACCTCGCGCAGGCGCTCCTCCAGCTCGACCATCCCGTCTGGCCCCGCTGGAACGCCAAGAACCGCGATCAGATCGTGGCCTGCCAGGCGCGATTCGGCCACGAGGCGGGCAGCTGGTTCTTCGCCGACCACGACACGGCCCCGGGCGGCCGTCTGGCCCACACGGCGCTCGCCGTGCTCACGCTCGAGGTCTATTACCGCCTGCTGCCGATCTACCGCGAAGAAGCGGTCGATCGAGATTTCTGACCGAAACTGGTCGGGGGCATCCTCTCGGCTCACGCCTCGGGCTTCCGGTGGAGGAGGCTCGGGGTTACCCCTGCCGTTGAGACGGCGTAGCTGACCAGCGCAGCCAGGATGGCGCAGCGCAGGCAGGTCCGAGCGAGCGGAGCCCAGGATGGGTGCAGCGAGCGTCCGGCGAGATGGTACGGGGTAACCCCGAGCCGGCGCGGCGTCCTCTCGGCTCACGCCTCGGGCTTCCTGCGGCCGGGTTCGTCCACGGTGCTACCATGGGCTGAGAGGCATCGCATGCGGCTGGTCACCTACTCGTGGCTCGTGGTGGTCGTGGCAGTGGCCTGCGCGGCGATCACGTGGCTGGGGATCGCCGGCTGGCTGGCCGCCGTCGTGGTGCTCGCGAGTCTGGCGGCCCACGTGGCTGGCAATGCGCTCGGCACGAAGATGCGCGAGGCGACCGATCGCGATCTCTCCCGTCGGCCCGGCTTTCGACTGCCGGCAGTCGCCGTGCCGATCCCCCGGCCCACGCACCTCGAACGCTCCGGCAGCCTCGGCCGCCTCGTGCCTGTCTCCGCGGCCATCGGCGGACTGTGCGGCGGAGTGTGCGGCACGTGGGCCCTCGTGGCATTCACGACCTGCTCCTGGGCTGGCGCCGTCATCGGTGGAATCTCGTCGGCCGTGATCGGTGGACTGTTCGGATTTCTCGTCGCCAGCTTCGTGGAGATCCTGCGCACGAGCCTCCGCGAAGCGATCGCCGCAGAACGCCGGGCCGCAGCGGCGAATCACCGCCCCTGAGCCGTGCCTGACGGGGGCGGCGTGGCGGCCCCGACGACTGCGTGGTACAACTCCGGCAACGCACGGCACGGGCCGGGCGGAGTCAGCATCGCATGGAGTTTCATCGCATGGCAAAGCCTCATCGGCGCCTCAAGAAGGCCAACCACGGCGCCCGGCCCGCCAATAGCAAGGCTCGGAAAGCCAAGCGCAAGCACATCCGAACCTGATTCGGATTCGTCCGACGGAGTACGGCCGTGGCCCCGCGCGACTACATCATTCATCCGAGCGAATACGACCTCGACCACGTCATCGCCGACATCCACGAGATCCGCCGCTGGAACAAGCAGCGGTTCGAGATGGAGCAACTGACGGCGATCGTCCACGAGGACCAGGCCCGCGGCCTGTGCGTGGGCTACAAAGACGTCACCCGAGAGGAATTCTGGGTGCGCGGGCACTTCCCCGTGATGCCCTTGATGCCGGGCGTGCTCATGTGCGAGGCGGCAGCCCAGCTCTCGAGTTACTACACGCAGAAGCACAACCTGCTCGATGCCAAGCTGATCGGGTTTGGCGGCATGGAAGAAGTGCGGTTTCGAGAGCCCGTGGTTCCCGGTGATCGCCTCGTGATCGCCGTGGAGCGGGTTCGGGTGCGGCCGAAGGCGATGATCGTGTGCCGCTTCCAGGGCGTGGTTCGTGAGAGCATCGTCGTCGACGGCGTGATCAAGGGCGTGCCCCTGCCGATCGACTTCCTCCTCGAATCGTCCGGCGGGGCGCCGGCCCACTGATGCCGCGCCGGCCCCCGAAGAAGCTCGATCCCGCCCTCGACCTCTCGGCGCACCTCGTCGCGCTCGCCGACCTGCCGGTGCCGCTCGATCCGGCCACGCTCTTTCCGACCACGGCCCCGATCGAACTCGAAGTCGGCAGCGGCAAGGGCCTGTTTCTCGACACCGCCTCGGCAGCCCGCCCCGACCACAACTTTCTCGGTGCCGAGCTCGCGGTCGGCTATGCCCGCCTGTGCGCCGCACGGCTCGCCCGCCGCGCGGCTTCCAACGCCCGCATGATCCAGGGCGACGCCACATGGCTCGTGCGCGGCCTGCTTCCGGACGCCTGCCTGGCGGCGATCCACGTCTACTTCCCCGATCCCTGGTGGAAGGCCCGGCACCGCAAACGCCGCGTACTCTCGGAGACGTTCCTCCGGCACGCCGGCCGTGTGCTTCCCGGCGGCGGCACACTCCATGTGTGGACCGACGTCGAGGAATACTTCCTCGAATCGCTCGACTTCACGCGGGCCACCGGGCTGTTCTCGGAGCCGGCCCCGATCGAGCCCCGCACGGCAGAGCACGACCTCGACTACCACACCCACTTCGAGCGCCGCACCCGCCTCGCCGGCGCCCCCGTATGGCGGGCCGTCTTCACGCGCAACAGCACCCCGGCGCCCGTCACGCGAGTCACGTAGCGCCGGCTTCGGGCT
>JBMLMS010000442.1:0-2770 GCA_049243925.1 Pirellulales bacterium | reverse complement strand
CCAAGGGCGGCTTTACCGCCGAGGAGCTCGCCGTCGCGGAGGCCGCCGGCTGCCGCCGCGTGTCACTCGCACCACATATCCTGCGGGTCGAGACGGCCGCCATCGCGCTTGCGGCGGGAGTAGCGATGCGCACTGGTGCACCGGGCGCGTGATCCAGGTGACATGCACCGTGCTCACTCGCAGCAGGCGCAGCGCTCTGGCACGTTGAGCACGAGCGTGGCCGCATAGGCGGTCTTCTCATACCCCTCCCCAATCTCGTCCGGTTTCACGAGGTGCGTCACGACGAGTACGACGTTGCCCTCCTTCGGCGTATAGCTACACCGCCCTTCGGCGTCGGTCTTGCGTTCAAACTCGGGATCGAAACCTGCGGCGAGCGTCGCACCGCGCGGGATGAACGACACGACCTGGTCGGCCAGTGGCTTTCCCTTGAAGAGCAGTTGCACCGTGATCGGCTTGCCCGGCCCACAGCCGAGTACCGGGTGCGTCTCCAGCACGAACTCTAGCGGATAGTTGAGGGGCGTTGCGTGTTCCTTCGTTGGCGCGCCCACCGCGTCGAGTTTCTCGGCGACGAGAAAATAGGCTTTGCTGCTCTTCACGGCCCGCGTCGTGCTGTGCAACTTGTCAAGCGTATGGGCAATGCAATGGAGGCCCTCTTCGGCTGGGTTGAAACGGCCCGAGTAGTAACCTTCCTTGGGAGCGTAGCCAAGATCGACGAGCGTGGGCATCAGATCGGTCCGCTTTCCGCTCGGCGAGCGAACCTCGATCACGGCCCCTTCCATGGAGCTGAGTTTGCTCGCGAGTTTGAAATCACGGTGGTCGTTGCCGTGGTTTCCTAGGCAGAAATCGACGTGCACGACATCGTTTGGCCGTACAGAGTTGGTCGCTGTCTGGACCCATGTGTCGTGGGCAAGCGTGCGGGAGGCTCCCGACGCTACCAGGAACAGGGAAGTCACAATGATCAACCGGTGCATCGAAACGAATGGCCGCGGCATGGAAACCTCGTTCACAAAGGGGAGGGAAGCTATTACCGGAAGCAGCATTATTGCTGCTGAATGTTCTCGTTGCCCGCGCGCGTGCTCATTGCCCGCCAGATGTCGCTCGCGATGTCGTCGGTCACGAACTGCACAGCGCCGTCGAGCATGCATACCTGCACGCCGCCGGAATGAAGGCTGGCGGTCTTGAAGGCACCCGCGCCGCTGCGGCTACAGTCGGGGCGGGCGTCGTTCGGGGTGTGCACGGTGTTGAAGGCCGTGCCGAACTCTCGGCCCCAAAGCCACGTCATTCCACGATTGGCATGCCAGGTCGTGGCCCCAGCACAGCCGGCTTCATTGTCAGTGCCGCTGCCAGGGGTGCCGCCACCGAGTTGGGCGTAGTATCGCTTGGCATCGGCGGGCCGTGATCCTGTCACCTGGGTTCCCGCTCCGCGCACGACTTCGCTGGCCAGCGTCGTCTTTGACGTGCCGTCGCTGACATGCTGCAGCCGCACGGCGGACAGATACCAGAACAGCCCGTCGTTGGGCGTGGTCATGGACCGCATCACCACATTCGAACCGCTGCCGATGTTCACGACATAATTCGTGCCCGCCCATGTGCCGGAGTTGGCGTTGAAGAAAAGGTTGCCGCCGTCGGTTGCACAGAGCAGAAACGACACCGTGGCTCCCGCTGCGTTCTGTTGGGCCGGGTTGATCACCTGCGATCCCCCAGAGCCCACCGTGATGGGTTGATTGAAGTCAACGAGCGATTGCACGTCGGAGCTCTCCGCATAGGGAAGCACCAGCGCATGCGGAGAAAAGGCCCATTGGCTCTCGGCCCTGGTGCCGACCGAGGGCAATCGCCGTCGCGCGGATTCGAAATTATGAAACGCGAGCCCGAACTGCCGGATGCCGTTGGCGCATGCCGTCCGCCTGGCCGCTTCCCGCGCCGATTGCACGGCCGGCAGCAGCATGCCGACGAGTACGCCGATGATCGCGATCACGACGAGCAGCTCCACGAGCGTGAAGCCTCGTCGTCTTACCGAAGAATGCATGACGATTCCCTCTGGTGATGGCGGCGCACGCACGCGCGAGGCCCCGGCAGTGCACGCTGCGATGCCGGAAAAGGCCTGCGCCATGGGCGACCGACCGGTTGGTGAAAGCACCAACTCAGGTCGCTCGCGGCGGCGGCCCTTCGGGAGCGCTGCGCTCCGAGAGAGAGGATTCGTCGGAGAAGATCAACGAGGCGATCGGTTCGGCGGCACGATCACAGGCCATCACGGGTGGCGGCGGCAGTGCGGCCCCCACAGCCAGCCACTCGGCCACGATGCCACCGCAGGCGAGCATCGCGCGAAGCACGACTGTCTTGGCGGAGACCGGCATGGCTTCCGGCACGGGCGATTCCGACTCGCAGCAGTAAGACTCGACGGCCTCTGCGCAGCACGAGGTCTTCGCGGCGGTCGAGCAGCAACTTGCTTGAGGCACCGGAGCCGCGGCCCGGCGCTTGAGCGCCGCGATCAGTCCAGGCTCGACACGGTTGGCCTTGGCCCAGGCGAGCAGTTCGGCAGGCGTGTTACAGCAGCAGTTCGAAAAACACTGCTCGGCCGTCGCGCAGCCGCAGGGCTTGTCCATGCAGGGGAACGGCTGCGATCGATCCTTCCCCGCCAACCGTTTGGCCACGGGCGACGCAGGGCTCGCAGGCTGCATGCCGCCGAGCGGCAGCGGCAGGCCCGATGCGACGAGGGCGTAGCCGATCGTGGCCAGCCAAATGGTCGCCCGGCGAAAAAACGTGTCGCGCT
>JBMLMS010000441.1:0-5442 GCA_049243925.1 Pirellulales bacterium | reverse complement strand
GGGCGAGTTGAGGCATGACAGGCTGAAGCCTGTCCTACGGCAAGCGGGACGCTTGGCCTCCGGGGCGGGGACACGCCTTTCCGCCCGGAACCCTGCGGGCTATGATTACGACATACCAGCGTGCGAGAAATCGTCTGCTCGCGGCTGGACAGCGTCACCTTCGCGAAGGAGCCCAATCGCCATGTCGGTCATGCTCACGGAAAAAGCCGCCGTTGAAGTCAAGAAAATCATCGCCGATCAGAAGCTCGACCCGGCCACGGTGCTCCGCGTCGGTGTCGCCGGCGGTGGCTGCAGCGGGTTTCAGTATTCCCTCGGCTTCGACACGGCCTTCGATCCGAAGGTCGACACGAAGTCGGAGCAGCACGGCGTGCCCGTCGTGGTCGACAAGAAGAGCGACCTGTTCCTCGACGGCACCACGCTCGATTTCCACGAGGCGATCGACAAGCGGGGCTTCACGTTCAACAACCCCAACGCCAAGAAGAGCTGTGGCTGCGGCAGTTCGTTCCAGGCTTGATGGGGGCCCCGAAGGTCCACATCGTCGGCATCGGTGACGACGGCGTCGAAGGAATGACGGCGCAGGCCCGGCGGGTGCTCGAGGCGGCCGACGTGCTGCTCGGACCCGAGTCGTGCGCGCCGCTCCTGCCTGCGCCGCTCGCCGCGCGGCTCGAGACGACGGCGAACCTCGAAGAGCTTTGTGAGAGGATCGAGGCTGCGGGGCCGCGGCAGCTTGTCGTGCTGGCGTCGGGCGATCCGCTCTTCTACGGCACCGCCCGCTACGTGTGTGCGAAGCTCGGCAAGGACCGCTTCGAGGTCGTGCCGCACGTCAGCAGCATGCAGCTGGCGTTCGCCCGGGTGAAGGAGTCGTGGGAAGACGCCTTTCTCGCGAACCTCGCCGGCCAGTCGATCGAGCGGGTGGTCGACAAGATCCGCACGAGCGAGACGGTGGGCCTGTTTACGAGCGAGCAGTGGCCGCCGGCGGCGGTAGCTCGTGCCTTGCTCGACGAGGGGATCGACTACTTCCAGGCCTATGTGTGTGAGAATCTCGGGTCGCCCGACGAGCGGGTCACGCAGGGGAGCCTCGCCGACATCGCCCGCGATGCCTTCGGCCCGCTCAACGTGATGATCCTGGTGCGGAAGGCCCGCGCGGCCGACACGCCGGGGCAGGTGGGGCAGCGACTGTTCGGCAATGCCGACGAGTGCTTTCTCCAGTCGCGGCCGAAGCGGGGCCTGCTCACGCCGGCGGAGGTGCGGTCGCTCGCGCTTGCGGAGCTCTCGCTGCGTTCCGAGAGCGTCGTCTGGGACGTGGGCGCCGGCAGCGGGTCGGTGAGCCTCGAGGCGGCCCGGATCGCGAGCGGCGGCAGCGTGTATGCGATCGAGATGGACCCCGACGACCATCGGCTGATCACGGCCAATGCCGAGCGGTTTGGCGTGGCGAACCTGCGAGCGGTGCTCGGAAAGGCCCCGGAAGCATGGCAGGATCTGCCAGACCCCCCCGCGATCTACGTCGGCGGCAGCGGTCGCGATGTCGCCATGCTCGTCGAAGAGGCGTGGAAGCGGCTCCGGCCCGGCGGGCGGCTCGTAACCGCCTGCAATTCAATCGAAAACCTCGCCGCGGTGCACGCGCTCCTGCGGGCCAGGGCGACAGACGCCGCATATTGGATGGTGAACATCGCCCGCGGCGTGGAGCAGCTCGACCGGATCCGGTTCGAGGCGCTCAATCCGAGCTTTTTGATCGCAGCCACGAAGCCGGCCCGTCCGTGACGCAGCTTCCCGAACCACTCGACGTGATCGCCGTGGGGGCCCATCCCGACGACGTCGAGATCGGCTGCGGCGGCACGCTCGCGCTGCTGGCCGCGCAGGGGCGGCGGGTGGGGATCGTCGATCTCACCGACGGCGAACCCACGCCGCGGTCGAGCGGGCCCGAGGAGCGGCTGGCCGAGGCTGCTGCCGCTGCGAAGGTGCTCGGCGTCTTGCACCGCGAGACGCTGCCGTTTCCGAATCGGCGGCTGTTCGACTCGTTCGAGGTGCGGGTGGCGCTCGCGACCATCTTTCGCCGCTGGCGGCCGAAGGTCGTGCTCGGGCTCGGCGACAAGACCCCGCTGGCCTCCCCCGACCACGCCCAGGCCGTGGCGATCACCGAGGCGGCGGTGTTTTACTCGCGGCTCTCGAAGTGGGACGACACGTTCGCCGGCCTGCCGGTGCACACGGTGCCGCAGTTTCTCACCTATTTTTTGTTCGCGGGCGTGCCGAGCGTGCCGCACGGCCACTGGCCGCTCGTCGTCGATATCGCCGGCCAACTCGAGACGAAGCTCGAGGCGATCGCCTGCTACGCATCGCAGTTCCCGGCCGAGAAGGCCCACGTGTTTCCGCGGGTGCGGGCGATGGCGGAGACCGTGGGCACCATGGCCGGGTGCGCCGCGGGGGAGGTGCTCGCGTCGAGCCGGATGCCCTGTACGACCGACCTTCTCGGTCTACTCTGTCCTCCAGCATGAATGCTCCTCGCAACACCGCCGCTGCCCCGCCCTGGATGAGCCGGGTGCTCGTGGCGGCCGGCGTCTACAACATCGCCTGGGGGGCGCTGGCGGTGCTCGCGCCCGTGTGGTGCTTTCGCGTCGTGGGCATGGAGCCGCCGAACTATCCCGAACTCTGGCAGTGCATCGGGATGATCGTGGGCGTGTACGGAATCGGCTATCTGGCCGCGGCCACCGATCCGCTCGGGCATTGGCCGATCACGCTCGTCGGCTTTCTGGGCAAGATTTTCGGTCCGATCGGCTTCGCGGGGGCGCTCCTCTCGGGGCGGTTTCCGGTGGCGTTTGGCTGGAACATCGTCACGAATGATCTGATCTGGTGGCTGCCGTTCGCGGGCATCCTGCTGGCGGCGTGGCGGGCTCGGCGGGCAGGGTCGGCCGGATGATGGTCGAAGAGCCGCGCGAGTGCGACGTGGCGATCATCGGCGCCGGCATCGCCGGCTTGTGTGCGGCGTTGACGCTCGCGCAGTCGAGGCTGAAGGTCGTGATCGTCGACAAGGCCCGTGGCGTCGGCGGACGAATGGCCACGCGTCGGCTCGGCGGCGCCGTCATCGATCATGGCGCGCAGTTTTTCACGGTGCGCGGCGAAGCGTTCGCGGGGATTGTGGGCGACGCGGAAGCTTCCGGCCGAGTGGCCTGTTGGAGCCGCGGCTTCTCGAGGGCCGCGGCGGCGGATCAGCCCGTGGCTCCGGCCGACGACGGCCACCCTCGCTATCGGGGCGCGACGGGGATGACCGACCTGCCGAAGTTTCTGGCCGAGCGGCTCGGAGGCGCAGGCACGTCGCTCTGCACCACGTCCCGCGTCACTGCGATCGCGATCGCCGACGGGCTCGTGAGGCTCGCGCTCGACGGCGGGGGTGATCTCGTCGCCCGCGGCTGTGTGGTCACTCCTCCCGTGCCGCAGGCGCTCGATCTCTTTGCCGCCGGCGGACTCCTGTCGCCCAGCGGCGGGCTGATCGACACCGACACGCACCGGCTCCTCGCCTCCGTGGCGTACGATCCGTGCTTCGCGCTCATGCTGGTGCTCGATCGGCCGAGTCTCGTGCCTCCCCCCGGCGGCGTCCAGTTCGAGTCGGGGCCGATCGCCTGGCTCGCCGACAACCGGCAGAAGGGTATCTCGCCCGTGCCGGCACTCACCGTTCATGCGTCCGGCGAGTTCAGCCGGGCCCGGTTCGACGACCCGCCGGACGAAGTGATGCAGGCCCTCCGCGTGGCCGCGGCTCCCTGGATCGGCTCTGCCACCGTGGTCGAACAGTCGCTGCAGCGCTGGAAGTTCGCCCTCCCCACGGCCGTGCTCGACGTGCCGTTCGTGGCGGCGACCACCGCTCCGCCGATCGTCTGCTGTGGCGACGCATTCGCCGGGCCGAAGGTCGAAGGGGCGGCCAAGAGCGGCATGGCGGCCAGCCGCTGGCTCGCCGGCGTCCTCAACCCGGCGTAACAAAAAACCCGTGCAGCGCACTTGCACGGACGCTCCGGGGATGCGGATGATGGTTACCCGATTCCACTTCCCAGGAGATTCCGATCATGGCGACGATCACTGGCCCGAGCCTGCTCCCCGAGGTCGAGCGATTCCTCGGCACATCCCCGCTGACGAGCGTCGTGGGCGGCAAGGACGTGGCCGGCTCGACCGGTGAGACGATGCGAACGCTCGACCCGGGCACGGGGGAGCCGCTGGCCGAGTTTCACGTGCTCTCTGCCGCCGATGTCGACCGCGCCGTGCAGGCGGCGACACACTCCTTCAAGACGTCTGGCTGGGCGACGATGCCGCCGAATGAACGCGGCGTCCATCTGCAGCGGCTCGCCGACGCGATCGAGAAGCACAAGCCGATCATCGCCCAGATCGAGGCGCTCGATGCCGGCAAGCTGCTCGATCATGCCGCGGGCGACGTGCAAAACTGCGTCGACACGCTCCGCTACTTCGCCGACATGGCCCTCCATGTGCAGCGGCGCAATGCGCTCGCCGTCGCGGGGCATGAAGCCTGGACGGTCCGCCATCCGTGGGGCGCCTGCGGCTTCATCTTCCCGTGGAACTTTCCGTTTCTCTTGATCGGCTGGGGCGTCTCGCCGGCGCTCGCCGCCGGCAACACGGTCGTGATCAAGCCCGCGGAAGACACGCCGCTCTCGGCGCTCTACCTCGCACGGCTGGCCCGCGAGGCGGGCATCCCCGACGGCGTGATCAACGTGATCGCCGGCACCGGAGCCGGAGCCGGCGCCGCCCTCTCGGGGCATCCCGGCATCCGCCGGATGAGCTTCACAGGCTCGCCCGAAGTGGGGCGGCTCGTCGGCGAGGCCTGCGGCCGGAATCTCGTGCCGGTGAAGCTGGAGCTCGGCGGCAAGGGCGCGGCGGTCGTATTTGATGACGTCGACGTTCCCCAGACGGCCCAGAAGCTCGTGAATGCGATCACGTTTCACTCGGGCCAGGTCTGCTGCGATGCCACACGTTGGCTCGTGCACCGTTCGATCGCCAAGCAGTTCACCGACGAGTGCGTGAAGCGGATGCAGGGCGTGCAGGTGGGCTATCAGCTCGGGAATGGCACGCAGATGGGGCCCGTCGTGAACGCCAAGCAGCGGGCGCGGGTGCTCTCCTATCTCGAGAAGGGGCAGGCCCAGGGAGCCGAGGCCGTGCTGCCTGGTGGACCTGCCGAGGTGCCCGGGCAGAACGGCTTCTATGTGAAGCCCGCGCTGCTCGCCGGGAAGCTCGACAACGTGGCCGCCCGCGAAGAGATCTTCGGACCGGTCGCCTACATCGCGACATTCGCGAACGAGAACGAGGCGGTCGCGATGGCCAACGACACCGACTACGGCCTCGCCAACAGCGTCTGGACGAGCGACCTCGGGCGTGCCGCGCGGGTGGCCGAATCGATGGTGGCGGGCAACAGCTGGATCAACGCCCACAACCTCTTCCCGCGCGGCG
>JBMLMS010000440.1:0-9239 GCA_049243925.1 Pirellulales bacterium | reverse complement strand
TCGCGAGCGACATCGGAAAATGGAAGAACATTGCGTTCGATCAAAACCATATTTTCGTTTGATGTAATCGAATGATTTGCGGTTTGGAGATCTTATCCAAATTGCCGGAGTCCACTCGGCTTACGCCTCGGGCTTATTGGGGGGCAGAGTCCACTCGGCTTACGCCTCGGGCTTATTGGGGGGCAGAATCCGCTCGGCTTACGCCTCGGGCTTCCTGGTGGGTGGTTCCATCGCCTTGATCAGGTCAACGCACGTCTGGCGGACCTTGGCGGGGTTCACGTTCGGGTTTTTCTTCTTGGCCTGCCCGATCAGTCCGGCTGCAGCCTGTTCCTTGCCGCCCTGCACGTCGGCCACGATCTTCGGGTTGGCGGCGATCAGCTCGTGGCAGAGCGTGATCAGCTCGTCGTCGCCCACGGCCGCGATGCCGAGCGAAGCGACGACGTCGGGCACAGTGCGACCAGAGGCGAGCACCTCGGCGAAGATCTCCCGGCCCCGGCTCGTGTCGAAGTCGCCGTTTTGGACGCGGCTGATCAGGTCGGCGAGCGCGTCGGGGCGGATCGGAAATGCGTCGATCGTCTCGCCTCGCTCGTTGAGCGTCCGCAGCACGTCCTGCTGCAGCCAGTTGCTCGCCACCTTGCCCTCGCCCACCCGCGTGGCCAGGTCTTCGAAATAGCCCACGAGCTCGCGGCCCTGGTTCACGAGCACGTCGGCGTCGTAGGCGGAGATCTTCCACTTCTCGGCGAGCGTCGTGCGCAGAACGGTGGGTGGCGTGCCCATCGAGGCCTTCGCCGCCGCGATCTGCTCCTCGCTCACCGTCACGGGCACGAGGTCGGGGTCGGGGAAGTAGCGGTAGTCGCTCGACTCCTCCTTGTGCCGCTGGGCCCGAGTGACGCCGGCCGGATCGTCCCAGCCGCGGGTCTGCTTGGGTGTCTTTCCCAGCTCGGCACCGGTGGCCTGCCACTCGTCGTATTGCCGGGCGGCCTCGTAGGTCAGCGCCCGCTCGACCGATCGAAACGAATTCATGTTCTTGATTTCGACGATCGGCGTCTTGGCCAGGCTGCCGTCGGGGCGGGGAATGTGCAGGTTGACATTCGCATCCACCCGCAGGCTCCCCTCCTGCATGTTGCAGTCGCTCACCCCGAGATACACAAGCAGCAATTTCAGCTCGTTGAGCCAGGCCCGGGCCTCCTGGGGGCTGCGCAGGTCGGGCTGGCTCACGATCTCGCAGAGTGGGGTGCCGGCTCGATTGAGGTCGATCCGCGTGTCGGCCGTGCCGGCGGCCTCGTCGTGCATGCTTTTGCCGGCGTCCTCTTCGAGATGCACGCGGATGATGCCCACCTTCCGCGAAAACGCCCCCTTTGGGTCCACCACTTCGAGCCAGCCGTCGCTGGAAAACGGCAGGTCGAACTGGCTGATCTGATAGCCCTTCGGGAGGTCGGGATAGAAGTAGTTCTTGCGATCCCACTTCGTGAACGGTGCGATCCGGCACTCGAGCGCGAGCGCCGCCTTGATCGCGAGCGCGAAGGCTTCACGGTTCATCACCGGCAGCGAGCCCGGGAGCCCGAGGCACACTGGGCAGACCTGCGTGTTGGGCGGGGCGCCAAACGTGGTGGAGCAGCCGCAGAAGAGCTTTGTCTTCGTCTGGAGCTGCATGTGCACCTCCAGGCCGATGACGGTCGTGAAGGGCTCGGCGGTCGGTGCGGCGGGCTTCGTCATGCGATCTGCTTCGGGCGCCGGAGGTGCCAGTCGGTGAGCCGTTGGAAGCGGTCGGTGGCTCGCAACAGGAGCGGCTCGGCCAGGGCGGGGCCCTGCAGCTGAAAGCCCACTGGCAGGCCGCCCTTCGTGAACCCGCATGGAAACGAAATGCCGCCCACACCGGCGAGGTTCGTGGCCACCGTGTAGAGATCGACGAGATACATCGCGAGTGGGTCGCCCGTCTTTTCGCCGAGCTTGAAGGCCGGCGTGGCCGACACCGGGCCGCCGATGAGATCGACCTTCTCGAACGCATCGAGATAATCCTGCCGGATCAGCCGGCGCACCTTGAGCGCCTTGGCGTAGTAGGCGTCGTAGTAGCCGGCCGAGAGGGCGTAGGTGCCGAGCATGATCCGTCGCTTCACCTCGGGGCCGAAGCCCTCCCCCCGGCTCCGGCAATACATCTCGACGAGCGGTGAGTCGAAGTGCTGGCTGCTCCCCGACTCGGCCCGCTGGCCCCCTCCGGGCTCGGCCCGGTAGCCGTAGTGAGCGCCGTCGTACCGCGCGAGGTTGCTCGACGCCTCGCACGGGGCGATGAGGTAGTAGGTGGGCACGCCGTATTTCGCGTGCGGCAGTTCGATGTCGTGGACGGTGGCTCCCGCCGCCTCGAACACGGCGTAGGCTTCGTCAACACCCTTCCGCACCTCAGGATCGAGCCCTTCGGCGTAGTGCTCCGCCACGCGGCCGATCTTGAGCCCCGTGAGCGGCTGCTCGAGCAGTTCGCTGTAGCGTGGCACCTCGGCGGCGAGCGACGTCGAGTCGCGCGGGTCGTGGCCGGCGATCGTTTCGAGCACCAGGGCACAGTCGGCGGCCGAGCGGGCCATCGGGCCGATCTGGTCGAGGCTCGATGCAAATGCCACGAGCCCGCGGCGGCTGACGCGGCCGTAGGTCGGCTTGAGCCCTGTGATGCCGCACAGGCCGGCCGGCTGGCGGATCGAGCCGCCGGTGTCGGAGCCGATCGCCACGGGGGCCATGTCGGCGGCCACGCACGCAGCCGAGCCACCGCTCGAGCCGCCCGGTGCCCGCGAAAGATCCCAGGGATTTTTCACCGGGCCGAAGGCGGAGTTCTCGTTCGAGCCGCCCATCGCGAACTCGTCCATGTTCGTCTTGCCCACGATCACGGCATCGGCCGCCCGCAGCCGGGCCACGGTGTCGGCGTCGTACGGCGGTCGAAAGCCGGCGAGCATCTTGGAGGCGCACGTCGTGGGCAGGTCGCGGGTGCAGAGGGCGTCTTTGACCGCCACGGGCAGGCCTGCGAGGGCTCCCAGCGGCTTGCCGGCCTTGCGCCGCGCGTCGATTCCCGCTGCCGTCGCGAGCGCCCCCTCGCGGTCGAGCTTCAGAAACGCGTTGATTGAGCCGTCGAGCCGGGCGGCCCGATCGAGGAACGCCTCGGTGCACTGCACCGCCGTCATGTCACCCTGCCGGATGGCGGCCACGATCTCGACGGCGGATTGTTCGGCGGGCTGCATGGGTGGGAGGATGGCTCAGGCCGCGCCAGATTCACCGAGAACGGCGGGCACGAGGAAGCATTCGCCGTCGTGGCGCGGGGCCGACTGGAGCGCCTCGGCGGTGGTCAGCGACGCAGCCGGCACGTCGTCGCGGAAGGCGTTTTGTGTGTCGAGCGGGTGGGCGAGCGGGGCCACGGCGGCAGTGTCGAGCTCTTCGAGCAGCGACACGAAGCCCACGATCTTCGAGAGCTCGCTCGTCATCGTGTCGATCTCGGCGTCGGAGAGCGCGAGCCGCGCGAGCATCGCGACCTTGGCGACATCCTTGCGGGCGAGCGTCATGGCGGGCAGCCTCCTCGGCGGGAAGCGCCTACGGGCGAGCCCGCGGCCCCGACGGCACTGCCTCGACCGCGGCGGTCTTCGCCTTCTCGACCTTCGGCAGCCGGAACGGAGCCTGCTTCACGAGCTTCGTGACCTTGCCACCCTTGATGCACTGCGTGCACACGAGGGCGGTCGAACTGGTTCCACGGCCGGTGGTGATCCGCAGCCGTTGCAGATTGGGCTTGAACTTGCGGCGTGAAATGCCGGTGACCTTGGTACCGACGCCACCGAGATACTTCGCCTTGCCGCGCAGGGTGACGGTGTTGCCCATCGAAAAACCCTTGCCGCAGACCTGACAGGAACGTGCCACGATTGATTGCTCGACTGTGCGGGGAAACTGGGGACCAGAGAACCGAAAAGATACTGGTTTTGCCGGAAATCACAAGTGGCGGCCGTGTGCAGACTGCCAGTCTGCACCTACACGGGGGCGGGGAGTATGGCGAGCACCGCGTTGTGAACGAACCCGTTGGTGGCGAGGCCGTCGCCGGAGTCGATGCGCGGGCGGCCCTGCCAGTCTGTAAACCGGCCGCCGGCTGCTGTGATCACCGTCTCGACGGCGGCGGCGTCCCAGGCGTTCATGAGCGGGTCGATCATCACGTCGGCCCGGCCCGTGGCCACGAGCACATAGCCGTAGCCGTCGCCCCAGGTGCGGAGGATGCCGCCTGCGGCTTCGAGCCGTGCCCGCGCCGCGGTGCCAGTTGCGGAGTCGGGCCGCCGCGAAAACGACGTGAAGTCGCTCGTGCAGCACAGGCTCGCGCCGAGCGTCGCCCGCCTCGACACGTGGGCCGGCACCGCGGGCCCGCCTTGCCGCACGTGCCACGCCCCGCCGCCGGCGGTGGCATACACCATCTCATCGAGGGCCGGGATCGCGATCACTCCAACCACGCCCCGCCCCGCATGGCGGCAGCCCACGAGCGTGGCCCACAAGGGCACGCCGCGGATAAACGATTTCGTGCCGTCGATCGGATCGACGATCCATTCATAGCCGCTCGTTCCCGCCGCCGTGCCCGACTCCTCGCCGAGAAAGGCATCGTCGGGGAAGGCGGCGAGCAGCGTGTCGCGCAGGATTTTTTCGGCGGCCAGATCAGCTTCCGTGACCGGCGACCGGTCGGCCTTCTCGTGGATGGCGAGCGTCGGATCGTTGAATCGGCGGAGTGTCTCGATCGACGCGAGCCGCACGGCGGCGAGTGCCACATCGAGCCGCGCATCCATGATGCGGGGGATGTGAGGCGTGCCGGCGATCGGTGGGTCACTCGGCATGGTCAGTGGCGGGCTTGGCGAGGAATGAAAGCAGCACGAGCAGTCCAGCGCCGATCACGAGCCACGTGTCGGCAAGGTTGAAGATCGGCCAGTCGATGATCCCTTCGAGCGTGAAATGAATCCAGTCGCGCACGGCGTACACGGGATCGCCGATCCTGCCGAGGGGCGCGTGCCATTCGAGCCCCGGGAGCCCGAGTCGGTCGTAGAGATTGCCCACGATGCCGCCGGTGATCAGGGCGAGCGCCACCACGAGCCACGGCTCGCTCCGCACCGAGGCCCGGGCGACCGTGGCGAGAATGCCCACGATGGCGGCACACGACACGGCGGCGAACACCATCCCCATCCCCTGCCCCATGCCGAAGAGAGCTCCCTCATTGAGGTTGGTCTCGAGCATGAGCACCTCGGGCACGAGCACGATCGGGGCCTTTTCGCCCGGCATGCCGAGCCTGGCAAAGAGCCACGACTTCGTGCCGAGGTCGAGGACGGCTGCGGCGACCGAAATTGCGATGAACAGCGGCCAGCCGCGGGTGGCGGTCCACATGGCGGGGCGACGTCCTTTTCGCGCGGGCGGTAGGGGGCACGACAGGCTGAAGCCTGTCCTACCTGGGATGGCGGGGGCGGTAGCTCGATGGTTGCTCGAGTTTTTCAGCGCAGCGGATGCAGAGCGCGGCAAACGGAATCGCTTCGAGCCGCTTCTTGGAGATCACGCCGGCGCAGTCTTCGCAGATGCCGAAAGTCTTCAAGCGGATGCGATCGAGAGCCTGCTCCACCATTTCGAGCGTGCCTTCCTCGCTCGCCATCAGGCTGAGCGTGAACTCCTGTTCGTAGGCGTCTGTCCCGAGATCGGCCATGTGGATCGGCATGCTCGAAATGTCGCCGCTCGCCTCGGAGCGGGTTTTGCCGAGCGCTGCATCCGCCATCGTCGAGACATCGCCCCGCAGCCGTGCCCGCATTGCTACGAGCGCAGCCTTGAAAGGCTTCATTTCCGCCGCTTTCATGCTGTGGATCCGTGTCGCGAGGGTTCTTCCGACGCGGGGCTGAAGGAGGCCCGACGCCGTTTCCAGAAGAACCTCATATAATAATCGCGGTGGCCGGCCTGTCAAACTGGCAGCCGATTGCCCGCGGAGGCTGCAATGCACGCTGTTTTCGTGAATGGATCGCTCCTTGCTGTTGCCGCGGGGATGACCTACCCTTGCTGATCGCGGCTCGAAAATCGAGTTCTTCGGGCCGGATTGCCGACGTTTGATGCATGCCGGTCTCCGCCCGGCGTTCGTTTCCGAGGAACTGTGAGTTGGCCGTCGCCGCCCGCACCGATGTCGCGTTTCAGCAGTGCATCGCGCCTGCCTGCGGGGCCACGTTTTCGGTGGACGAGGTGCTCACGAGCTGCCCGTCGTGCGGCAACCTGCTCGACGTGACGTACGACTGGGACCGTCTTCGCCCGCCGACCTCGTTCGAGGTCTTCGAGCGCAAGTGGATGCGGCGCAGCGATCCGCTCGCGTACTCGGGCGTGTGGCGGTTTCACGAGCTGTTTCCGTTTGCCCCGCGTGAGAGCGTGGTCACGATCGGTGAGGGGCAGACGCTGCTCTCCGTGTCGGACGGTGTGGGTGGGTTCGTGGGCATGAAGCCCGGCCGGCTCCATCTGCAGTATGAAGGGCTCAATCCGTCGGGCTCGTTCAAAGACAACGGCATGTCGGCCGCCTTCACGCATGCCCGGATGATCGGGGCAAAGCGGGCCGCCTGCGCCTCCACGGGCAACACGAGCGCGTCGCTCGCCGTTTACTGCGCCGTCACAAGGCTGATGCGGGGCATCATCTTCATCGGCTCCGGGAAGATCTCCTACGGCAAGCTCTCGCAGGCCCTCGACTACGGCGCCCTCACGATCCAGATCGCCGGCGACTTCGACGACGCGATGGCCCGCGTCAAGGAAGTGTCGGGCAAGCTCGGGATCTATCTCGTCAACAGCGTGAATCCCTTCCGCCTCGAAGGGCAGAAGTCGATCATGTTTCGCGTGCTCGAGTCGCTCGGCTGGGAGGTGCCCGACTGGATCGTGGTGCCCGGCGGCAACCTCGGCAACTCGAGCGCCTTCGGCAAGGCCTTCGCCGAACTGCGGAAGATCGGTCTCATCGACCGTGTGCCGCGGCTGGCGGTGATCAACGCCGCCGGCGCCGACACGCTTTATGAGCTCTATCACAAGCGCGGTCTGCGGTGGGAAGGCGGCCGGGCCGATCTTTCGCCAGCCTGCCACTACTACGACGAACTCGATCGCGAAAAGAAGCGGGCCGACACGATCGCCAGCGCCATCGAGATCAACCGCCCGGTGAACCTCAACAAGTGCCTCCGGGCGCTCGAGGTGTGCGACGGCGTGGTGCGTGAGGTGAGCGAGCAGGAGATTCTCGACGCCAAGGCGCAAGTGGGCGCCGGCGGCTTCGGATGCGAGCCGGCGAGCGCCGCGAGCGTGGCCGGGGCGAAGCAGCTCGTGGCGGAGGGCGTGATCGGCCGCGACGAGCGGGTGGTGTGCATCCTCACCGGCCACCAGCTCAAGGATCCCACGGCGACCGTCGCCTACCACACCACCGATCAGAAGCTTTTCAACGAGGTGCTCGGCAGCCGCGGCGTGAGTCGGGCGAGCTTCGCAAACCGCTCGGTGAGCGTGGGCAACCGCCTCGACGAGATCGTGCAGGCGATCGAACTGTACGGGTGATGTGCGGACTGGCCTCCCTTGGAGCTGCAGAGTGGTACTCTGCAGACGGGATACGTGCAGATTGCCAATCTGCACCTACAGGGCGGGGTGCTGGGTATGTAGCTGCAGAGTGGTACTCTGCAGACGGGATACGTGCAGATTGCCAATCTGCACCTACAGGGCGGGGTGCTGGGTATGTAGCTGCAGAGTGGTACTCTGCAGACGGGATACGTGCAGATTGCCAATCTGCACCCACTCGGGCACAATTTTGGCGATGTCCTCCCCCGTAAAACTCGTCGTGCACGGTGCCGCTGGCCGGATGGGGCAGCGCGTGATCGCGTGTGCCGCAGGCGATGCCCACCCGTGGCGGCTCGTGGCCGCGATCGAACGGAGCGGGCATTCGAAGGCGGGCGTCGACGCCGGCACGCTCGCCGGGCTCGGCCCTGCAGGCGTCACCGTGGCGGATGCCTGGAGCTGTCCTGCCGACGTCGTGATCGACTTCTCGCTCCCGGAGGCGGTGCCCGGGATCATTGCCACGTGCGTGCAGAAGAAGGTACCGCTGGTCGTGGCGACGACGGGGCTCGATGCTCCGGCCCGCGATGCGCTCGCGGCGGCCGCGAAGCAGATCGCGGTGCTCCAGTCGCCGAGCATGAGCCTGGCCGTGAACATCGCGATGGATCTCGTGGGCCGGGCCGGAGCGCTCTTGAAGCGTGTGGGCAGCCGGGCCGACGTGGAGATCCTCGAGGTGCATCACCGCCACAAGGAAGACTCGCCCAGCGGCACGGCGCTCAAGTTTGGCGAGATCGTGCAAGGCGCGATGGGGCAGACGAAGGCGGCTCACGGCCGCGAAGGCCGGCCCGGGGCCCGCCCCGCCGACGAAATCGGGTATCACGCCGTGCGGGCCGGCGACAATCCGGGCGAGCACACGATCCTCTTCGGCCTGGAGGGCGAGTCGCTGTCGGTGAACGTGCGGGCGACGAACCGCGATTGCTACGCGAAGGGCGCCCTCGCCGCCGCGGCGTTTCTCATCGGCAAGCCCGTCGGCCTCTACTCGATGCGCGACGTCCTCGGAATCGCGTAAGACAGGCCTTGGAAACACTGTCGCGGCGAGCCGAATCGAGCCACAGGGTGGCCAGCGCCTCGATGGCGCTGGGCTTCCAGGTGACCGTAAAAGTCATTGGGTGCTCAGGCGGGCCCACACTTCAGCAAGAGTGCTTCCACCTTCTTCAGCTCTGGCGGCCTCGAGCGCTCCTGCGGTCACGCTGCTTCGCGCCCAGTCGTAGAGCAAACGTTCGTGAAGCGCAGGAGGCAGAAAGTAGCCAATGCGGCGCCCTGTTGCGTCTCGCAACTCCACTTGCTCTCGCGCCGCAGCCAGAGCCGCGGCAGCCCTCTCGTCAACCGTCACATTCACCATGACCTGAACTCCCTTTGCCGGAGCGTGCCTGACGGGACACCGCATTACCGCAGAAAGTGTACGCCAGTATACACCGTGTTGCAAGGCCACCTTACTCAAGGCATCCCCGGCTCGTCGCTACCGGGCAAGCACCCACCACCCCGCCGCCAGCTGCACGAAAAGCACCGCCAGACCGGTACGTGAATCGCCCGTGGCAGCGTAGGCGGCTCCGAAGAGCAGGCTCGCCGCGAAGCCCGCGAGCTTCGTGCCCACCTGCAAGAGGCCGAACGTCGCTCCGAACCGCCCTTGGGGCGCGAGCGCCGCGATC
>JBMLMS010000439.1:0-1214 GCA_049243925.1 Pirellulales bacterium | reverse complement strand
GCCCTTCTCGTGCCCCTGCACGTATCCCAGCCGCCACGGCGCCCAGAGGGTTTCAAAGGTCATGGCAATGATGGTACTGCATGGGTTCGGCATTGACACACATGGCGGCGCCGCGGCAAATGGCCCCATGGAATTCAAGGTTGCCACCGACGTCTTCTCCGGGCCGATGGACCTCCTGCTCTACCTCGTCAAGAAGCACGAGGTCGATATCACGCAGGTGCCGATCTCGCGGATCGCCGAGGAGTTCGTGGCCTATCTCGACGTGCTCGAAGACCTGGCGATCGACCAGGTGGGGGAGTTCGTGGAATTCGCGAGCCTGCTCCTCGAGATCAAGGCCCGGGCGCTCGTGCCGCGGCCGGAGGAGCAGCCGGAAGAGGCGGTGGAGCCGGCCCGCGAAGACCTCGTGCGCCGCCTGCTCGAATACAAGCAGTATCGCGACGCCGCCGTGATGCTCGAAGACCGCGCGCGGCAGTGGGAACTGCGCTTCCCGCGCCTGGCGACCGACGAGCCCGCTCGGCGGCCGAGCCCCGTGGAAGTGACGATCGGCGACGTGCAGGTGTGGGACCTCGTGGGCGCGATGTCCCGCGTGCTCCGCAAGCGCGAGAAGCGGAAGCCCCGCCAGATCGTCCAAGACGACACCCCGATCGAGGTGCACATCGAGCGGGTGGATGCACTCGTGCACGAGCGGGGAAGGGTCGCTTTCTCGGAGTTGCTCGATGCCGATATGCCGCGGAGCCGGCTGATGGGTATCTTTCTGGCGGTGCTCGAGCTCACGCGGCGGGGCCGGCTCTCGACGCGGCAAGACAAGCTGTTCGACGAGATCTGGCTCGAACCGCGGGCGGCCACACCCGTGCCCACCGCCGCCGCGCCGGCGAACCCGCCTCCGGAATCCTCATGATCGACAACGCCCCGCTCCGCTCGCTCGTCCACAAGGGGCTCACGATCGAGGGTTACTCCCGCGCGGCCGTGCAGAGCTACTGGCGGATCCCGGAATTGAAGCTGGGCTTCGATCTGGGCGCGCAGCCCTGGAGCTTCATGGCCACGAGCACGTGGTTTCTCACGCACACACACCTCGACCACATCGCGGCCCTGCCCGTCTACGTGGCCCGGCGGCGGATGATGAAGATGGAGCCGCCCACGATCTACATGCCGGAGAGTGCGATCGAGCCGATCGAAAAGCTCTTGAAGGCCGTGAGCCGGCTCGACCGTGGCCG
>JBMLMS010000438.1:0-2932 GCA_049243925.1 Pirellulales bacterium | reverse complement strand
CGGCCGCGGTCGAAGGCGAGGATGCGGTCGGCGTTGCGTAGTGTGGAGAGCCGGTGGGCGATCGCGATCGTGGTGCGGCCCTTCACGAGCACGGAGAGTGCTTCCTGGATGCTCTTCTCGGCTTCGGCGTCGATGTTGCTCGTGGCCTCGTCGAGCACGAGGATCCGGGGGTCGTAGAGAAGCGTGCGGCCAATCGAGAGCCGCTGCTTCTCGCCACCCGAGAGACCCGCCCCGCGCTCGCCGAGCAGGGTTTCATACGCCAGCGGCTGGCGGCAGATGAAGTCGTGGGCACCGGCGGCCTTCGCGGCTGTGAGGCCCTCTTCGATCGTCGACTGCGGCCGGCCGTAGGCGAGGTTTTTCCAGATCGTGCCCCGAAACAAGAACGAATCTTGAAACACGATGCCGAGCCGTTCGCGCAGCTGCTTCGAGCACAGATCACGGATGTCGATCCCGTCGATCTCGATCCGCCCTTCCTGCACATCGTAGAACCGGCCGAGCAGGTTCACGAGCGTCGTCTTGCCCGAGCCCGAGCGGCCCACGATGCCGACCATCTCACCCGGAGCCACGTCGAACGACACGTCCTGCAGCACCGGCTGATTGCGGTCGTAGCCGAAGGTGACGTTGTCGAAGCGGATCGCACCGTGGGGCTCGAGCCAGTCGACGGGCGTCGCCGTGTCTTCGATCGTGATCGGCGTGTCGAGCAGCTCCAGCACCCGCTGGCTGCCCGAGAGAAAGCTCGTGAGCCACGTCGTGAAATTCGAGAGGGCGCCGAGCGGGGCGTAGAACATCGCCAGATACGCGAGGAACGCGATCAACTGCCCGAGCGTCATTTCGCCGCCGATCACGTCGCGGCCGCCCACATACCACACGATCAGGCCGCCCAGGCCAAACACGATCTGCATCGTGGCCGCGTAGGTGGCATTCGTCTGCTCGACCCACAGCCGCCAGGTGCCGAGGTGGTCGCTGGCCGCCTTGAAGCGGTCGCTTTCCCGCGGCTCCTGGGCGAAGGCCTTCACCACGCGGATGCCCGAGAGCATGCCGTTCAAGGCCGACATCTGCTTGCTTGACGCGTCCCAGAGGCGGTAGTGCCGCGGGTAGACGTGCCGCCAAAACACCCACGACCCGAGGATCACGAGAGGCACAGGGATGAGCGTGTAGAGCGCGAGCTTCGGATTGATCCACACGAGCATCGCCCCCACGCCCACGAGCTGCACGATCTGCAAGAGGAAGCCACCCGTGAGCTGCTGCATGAGCCCGTGGAGCACCTCGCTATCGTGGGCCACGCGGCTGATCATCGAGCCCACCTGGTGGCGGTCGTAGTAGGCCACCGAGAGGTTTTGCAGCTTCGCCACCATCTCGGCGCGGAGCGTGCCCGTGAGCCCCGTGCCGATCGCCGTGGCCAGCCGTCCCTTGATCATGCTGACCACCGAGAGCAGCACCCGCGAGAGTGCCAAGGCGAGCACCACCACGAGCAGGGCCGTCTTGAAATCGGGCAGGGTGGCCGCGTCGCTCCCCGCAGCCGAACTGCCGGAGAGGATGTTGTCGACCATGTATTGCTGGAGCTTGGGCGGCACGAGCTCCGCGATCACGCCGATGAACGTGAGCACGCAGAGCAGGATCGCCCCGCGGGTGTAGGGGGCGAGCAGTTCACCCACCCGCTCGAGGATGCGGCCCTTCTGCATGCACCGCGGGCAGGCCTGATCTTTCGTGGTCAGCCGCAGGCGGCACGACGGGCACCGCGGCGGATCGAGCACGTCGTCGGCGGCGAGGAGCGGCGCCGGCGCGTCGGGCCGCTCGAGCGCCCGGGCCACCTTGTGAAACCGCGTAGCCATCGCGTTGGAATACCGCACGAGATCGGTCCAGTCGCCGCCGACCTTCACCTGGAGCGTGCCGCCCCCTACCCCGGCGGTCGTGCGTACCTGCTCGACGTCGGCCCGGGTGATCGTCCGGATGGCACGGCCGTCGGACACGACGCGAAGCTCGTCCGCCGTCACCACGAGCCATTCAGGCGTCGGCAGGCCGTCGAGCGACACGTCGGTGTCGATCTCGAGGAGCGGGGCCGCTGGCGTGGCATCCGCCGGGCGCGTATCCTGCTGGGCAGTCTCGGTCGCGGTGGCGATCGGAGTGTCTTTCTCGGCGAAGCGTGGCGAAGCAAGGAGCCTGTTCATGGCATACGTGGCGTACGGCAAGTATCGCAGGTTTGTTCGATTCGTGGCGGGCGCCGCCCTGCTGGCCACCGGGCTGGTCGGGCGGGCCGACGAGCCCGGCTTCGAACCGCTCTTCGACGGCAAGAGCCTCGCGGGCTGGAAGGCCAATGAAAACGCCGAGAGCTGGAAGGTGGCCGACGGCCAGATCGTCTGCCACGGCCCGCGGAGCCATCTCTTCTACGTGGGCCCCGACGCCGAGCATCCGGCCGAGTTCAAAGACTTCCACTTCAAGGCCGAGGTGATGACGAAGCCCGGCTCGAACTCCGGCATCTTCTTCCACACGGCGTTCCAGCCCGAGGGCTGGCCGGCCGTGGGCTACGAGATGCAGGTGAACAACTCCCAGAAGGATCCGGTGCGCACCGGCAGCATCTACAACGTCGTCAAGAACTTCACGCCGCCGGCCAACGACGACACATGGTTCACCCAGGAACTGATCGTGAAGGGCAAGGCAATGGCGGTGATCGTGGACGGCCGCGTGCTCTTCGAGTTCGTGGAGCCGGAGGGCGCGGCCGGCACCCGCAAGCTCTCCGCCGGCACGTTCGCCCTCCAGGCCCACGACCCCGGCTCGGAAGTCCACTACAAGAACATCCGCGTGAAGCGGCTGTAGGACAGGCTTCAGCCTGTCAATGCTCCGTTGGGCAAGCGTCCCGCTTGCCTTGACCAACTCAGCCGCGCCGGCTCGGGGTTACCCCGTACCGTCTCGCCGGACGTTCGCCTTCGCCCTC
>JBMLMS010000437.1:0-1796 GCA_049243925.1 Pirellulales bacterium | reverse complement strand
CTCTCGATCTCCTCAATGAAGATTCTCGTGAGAGCGGCGACGGCCGCAGGCCGATCGGCGAGAAAACCCCGTAATCGCTTCGGCACGGAGATCACCCACTGTCGCACGGGCACCGGTGGAATCACATGATCGACAAGGTGCGCGGCGGTCTGCGCCATGTGCCTGCCATTGCAGGACGGGCAAACCCCGCGCCCCTTGCACGAGAACGCGATGACAAACCCCTGGCCGCAGCCCGTGCAGAGGGCACGGCCGAACCCGAAGCAGAGGATGCCGCACTCGAGATACCCGCGGAGTTCCTCCTCGACGTAGCCCGGCACGGGACGCTCCGCCTCGTCACGCCACTCGAGCCAGCTCGCAAGGTTCTCGGAGATGATCTTGTGGAGGGGAGTCTTCTCGGGGCGGCGACGCTCGTAGCGGCGGCGTGGTGCCGGGCCGGCATGCGGCCGGAGGCGGGGCCGCGCGGGAAATCCGCAGAGTGCAGCGACCATGGGCAGAGCGGCGAGTGGACGGGGGTAGTGATCGCCCGTACACTACTTGCGGGATGCCGCCCCCCGCCAGCAGGCCCCTCGGAGCGCAGCGATCCAGACCGCTGCCGCTTCCGGTGCTCACGCCCGAGAAACCGGAATCGTTCTGTCTTGATGCGTTGGCGCGTGATCCGCTGGTTCAGCCTCACTCACCCACGCGCTGGAGCGGCTCTCTGTTACTCGTGACGCGAGCGGCCGTGCAACCAAAGCCCGCTACGTGCTGCCCAGGCACTGGGTCATTATCTGCGCTGCCAACTGGGCCCCTCAATAATCTGAAAAACCCTGGCATATCTGGTGAGTAGCCGTGTGGTATCGGCTGCTCTGTCTCAACCAGGAATATGCCCATGCATGACACGCTTTCGGGGCGGGCCGAGGAACTCGGCCGCCTCACGGATCTGATACGGACCAGCCTTTCACTGGCTGACTCGTCGATACCCACGATCAACGCACAGCTCGACGAACTCGCCGCGATGGGGCTCGACAATCTCGAGCTCGAGGGGCCGCTCGTCTATTCACGCGCGGCGAGCTGCTCGCCCAACTTCGATGACGCGCGGGTGGTCTTCGCCGCGACACTCGTGATGCCCGGCGGGCTCGGGTGCACCATCTGGGGTGCCGAAGAGTACGCCGAGCGCTATGGGGAATCGGGCCACGAGCCCCCTGATCTACGGGAGCGGACGCTTCGCACCCTCACGGTCAATGTCGTGAAGGGGGGGCGATTCGAGTTCGAGGAGATCCTCGACGAAGCCGACATCCTCCCCGATCCCGTCTCGGCACCCGGGGCCACCGCCCCCTGACGATCCGCGGGCTCCCGCCCGCCACGGAAACCAACGACGTGTTCCTCCAGTTCTCTCCCCAGTTCTTCCTGCAGCAGTGCCTCATCGGCCTCACGAACGGCGCACTGATCGCGCTCGTGGCGTTGGGCTATACGATGGTCTACGGGATCATCGGGCTGATCAATTTCGCCCACGGCGACCTGATCATGCTCGGAGCGTGTTTGGCACTGTCGTTGGTCGGAGCCCTCGGCATGACCGCCGCCGGACCGGCAACGACCTGGGCGGGGATCGCCGGGCTCGTGCTCCTCTGCGGCATGTTCTGCGGCCTGCTCAACGTGGCCGTCGACAGGATCGTCTACAAGCCGCTCCGCAACGCCCCGAAGCTCGCGCCGCTCGTTTCGGCGATCGGCGTGTCGTTCATCTTCATGAACATCGGTCTTTTCTGGCTCGGCCCCGCCGACCGCTCGTTCCCGGAACTCCTCCCTTCGACCGTGTCGCT
>JBMLMS010000436.1:0-10604 GCA_049243925.1 Pirellulales bacterium | reverse complement strand
GATTGCCTGGAGGGCGGAGGCGAACGTCCGGCGACGGGATATGGGGAGCCCGAAGACGGCGCGCCGATCGACCCGAACGTCCGGCGATGGAGAGTGGGCAGCCCCGAGCCGGACTGGGCGAATCAATCCGTCACAGGTACTTGCGGCGGTTGACGGTCGCCTTCCAGCGGCCGGATTCGGCGATGTCGACGAGTTGGGCCTGCGTGAACGAGCGACCGTGTTCGAGGACGGCGCGGCGGATCACTTCCTTGACGTCGGCACCCGTCGCACCGTCGAGCACGTGGGCGAGTGCGGCGATGTCGAGCGGCAGGGCAAGCGGCGCCAGGTGGCGTTCGAGGATTTGCTGCCGTGAGGCCTCGTCGGGCTTCGGCAGCGTCACGACCATGTCGAACCGGCTCGACCGCTGGGCGGCCGGATCGATCGACTTGGGGTCGTTCGTGGTGGCGATCGTGAGGATGTCCTCCCGCTGGCGCACGCCGTCGAGCGTGGCCAGAAAGTCGGCCAGGCCCGTGTTGTCGCCGCTGCCATCGCGGTGGCCGAGCACGAGGTCGATGTCGTCGAGCACGACGAGCGTCGGGCCGAAGGTGTCGCTCTCCGCGTAGATCTCGGCAATCTGATGACGTACGGAGTTGGCGTCGGCGAGGATCGTCGTGTAGCGGCCTGCGAGCGCCGTGGCGATCACGCGTACGAGGTGCGTCTTGCCGACGCCGGGCGGGCCGGCGATGAGCAGCCCGCGGTTCGTGCCCAGGCCGAGCGACCGCAGGAGCTCGCGACGGTCGGTGGCCGAGGCGAGAAATACGTCGATCTCCCGCCATACCTCGGCGGGCAGGATCAGATCAGCCCGGTCGCTCGCGAGGGCGCGGCTGGCCCCGATCCGCACGCAGCCGTCGTCCACGCGGGCTTCGAGCACCCGGCCACGGAGCGGATTTTCCGCCGTCTTGAGCCGGCGCTGCAGGTCGGCGAGCACCCGCTCTGCATCGGTCTTGTGAGCGGTCGACGACAGAATCGCAAACTCGCGCTGCCAGCTGCGGTCGTCGATCGTCACGCACAGCGGCACGGGCGCGAGCGTGCCCGCCGGAAAAAACGCCACGAGCCGGCCCGGGACGATGAGCTTCTCGTCGCCGCCGATGTCGAGTTGCGTCCACGTGGGCGGCAGGCCGTCACCGGGCGAGCCGATGACGATCTGGCCCGCGTGCCGCTCCATCTCGAGCCGCAGAAGGTTGCCGAGGAGCACGAGCGACGTCGCAGGCCCGGTCGACTTCGTGCTCGCGATCTCGAGACCGCCGATGCCGAGGTGGTGAATCGCGAACTGGGCCGGGGGCATCACGGCCAGCGGCTGGTTGCCGAGGAGTTGCCCTAGGACGCGGATCGTCTCGCGCGAGTGTTCGCTCGCGGACTGCAGGATGGCTTCGAGAGACGACGAGGTGGCGCCGTCGGGCTCGGATCGGTGTGTGTCGGACTGGTCTCGAGGTATGGTCGGCATGCGGCGTCGCTTCGTGACAGGGGATCGCGATACAATCTACGTGATCCGGCACGCCTTGCTTCGGAATTGAGATGCGGCCGGCCCGGAGGTGATTCGATGCACTGGCTGTATCTTGTGATCGCGATCGTGGCGGAGGTCGTAGGCACGAGCTTCCTGCGGGCGTCCGCAGGGTTCACGAAGCCCCTGCCGAGCCTGATGGTCGTGGCCGGCTATGGCCTCGCCTTTTTCTTCCTGTCGCTCACACTCGAAAAAATTCCCGTGGGGGTCGCCTACGCGATCTGGAGCGGCGTAGGCGTGACGCTCATCGCCGCGATCGGCTGGCTGTTTCTCGGCCAGAAGCTCGATCCGGCGGCGATGGTGGGCATGGGGCTGATCGTGGCCGGCGTCGTCGTGCTCAATCTGTTCTCGAAGTCCGCAGCGCATTGACGGGCGGTCATGGCCCAAAGAGTTTCACGCTCGCGATCGTGAGGACGGCGGCCATCAGGAGTTGCATTCCGCGCACGGGCAGGTGGTAGGCGCCGAGGTGCGAGCCGATCGCGCCGCCGAGGATGGCGGCGGCGATCACGGGCAGGCTGATGGGTGGCACGGCTCGGCCGGCCGCGAGGCCGCCGGCGAGGCCGGCGAGGGAATTCACGAGGATGAAGGGCGCCGTGATCGCGGCCACTTCTTTGACGGGCGCCGCCCGCAGGGCGAGCAGGATCGGCGTCAGGAAGACGCCGCCGCCCACACCCGTGAGGCCCGACAAGAGTCCGATGCCGGCGCCGATCGCAGCGAGGAGGGGAGGAGCCGGTGGCGATGTCGGGGTGACGTCCTTACTGTTTCGCTTCGGCCAGGCGTCATAGAGGAGGCGGATGGCCGACACGAGGAGCACCGCGCCCACGAGCTTTTCGAAAGCCCCGGTCGGTAGCAGGAGCATTCCGCCGAGCAAGGCGCAGGGCACGCTCGCAGCGGCAAGCGGCCAGAAGAGGCCGCTACGAAACTGGCCTGCTCGGAAAAACTGCACACTGGCGATGCTCGCCACGAGCACGTTCAAGACGAGCGCCGTCGGGCGGATGACGCCGGGCCCGATCCCGAACAGCGTCATCACGGCGATGTAGCCCGTGGCCCCCGCGTGGCCGACTGCTGCGTAGAGGAGCGCGACGGCACCGATCGCGACCGCGAGTGCGGCGTTCATGCCGCAGGCACGGCGTGCTTCTTCAGGAGCTCGAAGGGCACGACATCGAGCGACTTCTCATGCGTCGCCTCGAGGACGACCGGCGGGGCGCGTCCGGCCCGCGCCGCCTCCAGCCAGCGGTCCGCACACAGGCACCAGCGGTCGCCGGCGACGAGCCCGGGAAAATCCCACTGCGGCCGCGGCGTCACGAGGTCGTTTCCGGCCGCGACCGTGAATTCGAGGAAGTCGGGCGTCATCACCGCGCATACGGTGTGCACGCCCTCGTCGGACGGCCCGGTGCGGCAGCAGCCGTCGCGAAAAAACCCGGTGAGCGGCTCGCGGGAGCAGGCCACGAGCGGGCCGCCGAGCACGTTGCGGTCGGGCTTGCGGGCGGAGTCGTTCGCCGTCGGTGGGATCGCGATCATGCCGGGTATGATGCCCGGTCTTTTACCCCCGGACAATGACCGGCCATGCTGAGCCTTCAATCCGCCACCACCGCCCGCTGGCTTGCCCAGGTCGACACCGGTCTCGACGAGGTGCTCATCGACCACGCCCACTGTGAGAAGAAGGCCGCCGGCGTGGCGATGAACCTGTTGTTTTCGTACGTCGATCACGTGGCCCTCGCCCGGGCGATGACGGAAATCGTGAACGAGGAACTGGAGCACTTCCGGCTCGTGCTCGATCTGCTCGAGCGGCGCGGCATCCCGTTCAAAAAGCTGTCGCCGAGCAGGTACGGCGCCCGGCTCCACGACCTCATTCGCAAGGACGAGCCGGCCCGTGCCGTCGACCGGCTGCTCGTCGCCGGCCTGATCGAGGCCCGGAGCTGCGAGCGGTTTCAGTTACTCGCCGAGCACGTGCCCGACACCGAGCTCCGCGACTTCTACCGGAGCCTCTTCGAATCGGAGGCCCGTCACCATTCGACCTACGTCCGCCTCGCCTTTGACTTCCAGCCGGAAGCGATCGTGCGTGGGCGGCTCCACGAACTGTCGGCCCAGGAAGCCGAGATCATCGAGATCGGCGATCCTGTGCCGCGCATGCACAGCTAGCGTCGCCTTGGCTAGAAGCCCGCCGGCTTCGGGCTCCCCATACCCCATCGCCGGACTGCAGGGCAGGTGATAACGACCCGCAATCGGAGCCGGCGGTCAGCGTTGGCGCCGGCTCACGGTTACCCCGTACCGTCTCGCCGGACATTCGTTGCGCCCATCCTGGGCTTCACTCACTCGGATGTGCCTGCGCTGCGCCATCCATGGCTTCGCTGGTCACATACGCCGGCTCAACGGTAGGGGTAACCCCTCGCCTCCCTAACTCCGGAAGCCCGAGGCGTGAGCCGAAGGGATGCCGGGTAGCAGTTTCGGCGGAGTCGGTCGGTGGGCACGCGCAGACGCAGGGAGTCGTTGAGGACGAAAGCGTGCTAGGCCTGGAGGGCCGGGTTAGCACCAGCCGACGGAGGTCGGCCAAGGAACGGACGGCACGAGGCCGGGCCGTTCCGTGAAGCATCCCGCGAGCATGCCTACCGCCGGCTCCGAATGATGGTAATTGCCACCTGCCCTGCCGTACGGCCTCATTGGCAAGCGGGACGCTTGCCCCACATGGAGTATGGGCTGCCCCGAGCCGGCTTGGGCGCAGTGAGTTCACGGACGGAACGCGGTCAGTGGATGAGTTTTCCCCGGGTGGTTACGCCGCGGTACGATGCCGGGATGACCGCGTCCACTGCACCGCCGCACGGCCGCGGGTTTCCGCTCAATGAGTCAATCGCTATCGGGGCGATCCTCGCGCTCGTAGCCTGGGCCGTGATCGCCTGGTCGGGGCATGGCAGCGATCCGGTGCCGCTCGGGCCACTCGATCCGGGTCGGGTGTTTCCGGGCCGCAGTCTCACGCTCGCCGACCTGCCGCTCGTCGTGATGCTCGTCGTCGGCGGCGTGCCGCTCGTGTGGGGCCTGCTGGCGAAGCTCTTGCGGGGCACCTTCGGCTCTGACCTCCTTGCCGGCCTCTCGATCGTGACGAGCATCCTGCTCGGCGAGTATCTCGCCGGCGTGCTCGTGGTGCTCATGCTCTCGGGTGGCGAGGCGCTCGAAAGCCGGGCCGTGAGTCGGGCCGGCGACGTCTTGAACGCACTGGCCCGCCGGATGCCGACGCTCGCTCACCGGAAGATCACGACGGGGTTTACCGACGTCGCGCTTGGCGACGTCGCCATCGGCGACGTGCTCGTGGTGCTGCCCCACGAGATCTGCCCGGTCGACGGCACGGTCGTCGCTGGCCGCGGCTCGATGGACGAGAGTTATCTCACGGGTGAGCCTTACCGGATGGCGAAGGCGCCGGGGTCGAGCGTGCTCTCGGGGGCGATCAATGGCCAGGCCGCGCTCGAGATTCGCACCGAACGGGTCGCCGGCGACAGCCGCTATGCCAAGATCATGGAGGTGCTGAAGACCAGCGAAGAGCGCCGGCCGCCCCTGCGCCGGCTCGCCGACTCGCTTGGCGCCTTCTACACGCCGCTCGCGGTGGCGATCGCTGCGGCGGCGTGGTTCATGAGCGGTGATGCCACGCGGTTTCTCGCCGTGCTCGTCGTGGCCACCCCCTGCCCGCTTCTGATCGCGATTCCGGTGGCGATCATCGGCGCGGTGTCGCTGGCGGCGAAGCGTGGGATCGTGATCCGCGATCCGTCGATCCTCGAGCGGCTCGACACCTGCCGCACGGCAATCTTCGACAAGACCGGCACGCTCACATACGGGGAGCCAAAGCTCACTGACGTGGCCACGTTCGATGGATGGAGTGAGGCGAATCTGCTCGCCTTCGCCGCCAGCCTCGAAAGCTATTCCAAGCATCCGCTCGCCGCGGCCGTGGTCGAAGCGGCTGCGGAGCGTTCGGTGCGGCTCCTGGAGGTGGAAGAACTGGCGGAAAAGCCGGGCCAGGGGCTGACGGGCCGCGTGAAGCGGCTCAATGGCCAGGACAACCCGCACACCGTCGCGATCACGAGCCGTCAAAAGCTGCCGGGCGTCGATCCCGCGGGGCTCGACAAACTTCCACCCCTGGCCGGCGGTCTCGAGTGCGTGGTCGTGGTCGATGGTGTGACGGCGGGCCTGCTCCGGTTTCGCGATACGCCGCGGGCGGATGGCGCCACGTTCGTGAGCCACCTGAAGCCCGCGCACGGGCTCACGCGGGTGATGCTCGTGTCAGGCGACCGCGAGAGCGAGGTCCGCTGGCTCGCCGACATCGTGGGCATCACGGAGGTCCACGCGGGCATCCAGCCCGAGGGCAAGCTCGCGATCGTCGAGCAGGCCACGAAGGAGGCGCCGACGGTGTTCGTGGGCGACGGCATCAACGACGCGCCGGCGCTCGCCGCCGCTACGGTGGGCATCGCCATGGGCACCGCGAGCGATGTCACGAGCGAGGCTGCCGGGGCCGTCGTCATGGATTCGGCGCTCGAACGCGTCGACGAGCTCTTTCACATCGGCCGGCGGATGCGATCGATCGCGCTGCAAAGCGCCGTCGGGGGCATGGCCGCGAGTCTCGTGGGGATGGGTTTCGCAGCCGCCGGATTTCTGCCACCGGCGGCGGGAGCGCTTCTGCAGGAGGCGATCGACGTCGTCGCGGTCGTCAACGCCCTGCGAATCACATGGCATACTGGGCAGTTGTCCGATTACGGCGGGTGAGATCGGCTTCGTCGGAGACGCATCGATGATTCGTCGCGCGCATGTCTTCGGCTGGATGGTGCTTGCCATGGGCGGCGCGTTGCCAGTCCGTTGTGCCGAGCCCGTGCGGCCCAACATCCTCTGGATTTCGGCCGAGGATCTGTCGGCCGGCACGCTCGGCTGCTACGGGGGGCAGGCCCACACGCCCCGGATCGATGCGCTGGCGGCCGGCGGCCTCCGATTCGACGCCGCGTTCTCCGCGGCCCCCGTCTGCGCGCCGTCACGCAGCGCGATTATCACCGGGGTGATGCCCACCACGCTCGGCAGCCTCCCGATGCGCTGCAAAGCCACGGCGCCGGAGCATGTCGTCGGTTTCCCGAAACTCCTCCGGGCAGCGGGGTACTACTGCACGAACAATGCCAAGACCGACTACAACCTCACGCAGGGGTTCGACGCGGGCTGGCACGAGTCGAGCGGCAAAGCCCACTGGCGAAATCGGCCCGACCGCGGTCAGCCGTTCTTTGCGGTCTTCAATCGCACCGTGACGCACGAGAGTGGGCTCTTCGGCGACAAGCCTGCCCAGGTGCGGGCGGGGCTACCCGAGCAGGTGCGGGCCGACCCTGCTCATGTCCGCGTGCCTCCGTATTTCCCCGACACACCAGTGATCCGTGCGGCGCTCGCGAGCCGCCTCGACCTCGCGGCCGCGCTCGATGTGGAAGTGGGAGGCATTCTCGACGACCTCGCCGCGGATGGTCTCGCCGACGACACCATCGTGGTGTTCTGGGGCGACCACGGGGAGGGAATCCCGCACGGCAAACGATCGCTCACCGAGCACGGCCTGCGGGTGCCGCTCATCGTGCACGTGCCGGAGCGGCTTCGAGACGGTGCGTCGCGGCCCGGAGGTGGTGTGCCACAGGGTGTTTCGACACATCTCGTCAGCCTGCTCGATCTCGGCCCCACGATGCTCGATCTCGCCGGCACGTCGATCCCAGAATGGATGGAGGGCCGCTGTTTCCTTGGGCCCCACGCCATCGTCCGTGATATCGTGATCGGGGCGCGCGACCGGATGGATGCACCTCCGGGATTCGGACGCACGGTTCGCGACTCGAGATTTCGGTACGTACGGCACTTTCTTCCCTGGATCCCAGGGGACGATCTGCCCGACTACGCGAATGGGGTGCCGATCACGGGTGAACTCCGGGCAGTGCGGGAGGCCGGCGCCCTGCCCGCCGGTGCGCAATGGTTCGGAAGAGCCAGCCGACCGGTCGAGGAACTTTTCGACGTGACGAGCGATCTGGACGAGCTCTCCGACCTCGCGGGCGATGCCGCCTGCGGGCCGGATCTCGGAAGGCTTCGCGACGATCTCAATCGCTGGATGCGAGCCACGCGCGACACGGGCATCCTGCCGGAGCCAATCCTGCGGCGGGAAGCGCGGGCAGCGGGCAGTGAGTGGGCGATCTTCCATCCGCCGGGTGACTGCGCAGCCGCCGCGCGAAGGTACGACAACATCCTGGCCGCGGCATGGAGCGCAGCCGACGGTCTGCCGGCTTTACAAGCCGTCCGGTATCTGCGCGACCCCGAGGCGGCGATTCGTTTCTGGGGCACCTGTGGAGTCGCCTGGTGGGCCTTGCGAACCGAAGCCACCGAAAGCCATGCAGCGGCAGTCAGCGAGATCGTCCCCCGGCTCGCCGATCGCGACGAAGTGGTGCGGCTCAATGCGGCGCGGTGGATCTGCCGCCTCGAACCGACAGAAGACGATCGGCCCGCCCTTGACGTGCTCGCCGCCGGGATCGTCTCGAAAGATCCCGATGTCCGTATGACGGCGCTGGTGTCGATCGACGAGGTCGGCGACCGTGCCAAGCCGCTCTGGCCGCAGGCCGCTGCCCTGTCGATCGGCAAGGACGAAGAGTATTCCCGCCGCACCGTCGAGCGCATCCGCGCCCGCCTGTCAGCCTCACGCTGAGAGGATCAGGCCGATTGGCCCCTTCCACGCGGGATCGCGGAGCGGGCGGCCGCGCCGCCGACCCACACCACTGCGGCCGCCGCGATTGCAAGCGCCGCCTCGACCTGCCGGCTCCGGTGCCGGCCGGTGGCGCACCAGGTCGCCAAGTGCTCGCAGTTGTCGACGACCGGGCAGTAGCCCTCGCGGCCGACCCGTGCCAAGGCCCGGCGGGCGATTTCCTCAGGCGGGTGCACTGCCGGGGGATCGGCGACGACCGCGACAGTCTTCCCGCCGGCAAACTCCTCGAGAGATGTCCGCACCACGCGGCCGCCGCCGAAGGGCCGCTGAAAGTCGTCGGGCCGGGCATGCACGACCGTGCCATCACCCACGTCGATGCCCAGATGCCGATAGGCCACGAGCCCGCCGAGAAACCGCCGCTCCACACCCAACCGATCGCCTCGCGCCATGCAACTTGTCCCTCGCAATATCAACGGCTCATTACGCACACGGGGGCCGCGCAGTTCGCACGCACGGGATCCCAGTGCCTGTGTGAGAATTGTATGCGGATTGACCGGGTCCTTGTCTCGGGCCTCGATGCCCCCTAGGTTCGGGGTCGTTCGAATCAAGCGTAGGATGCGATCCCCATGGAATTCTTCGACGCCGTCGGCTCGCTCGGGAGCGGGCAGGTCGTGCTGCTCCTCGTCGCACTCCTGATTGCCTTCGGCTTCGAGGTGATCAACGGGTTTCACGACACGGCCAATGCCGTGGCGACGGTGATCTACACGAAGTCGCTGAAGCCCACCCCGGCGGTCGTGTGGTCGGGGCTCTGGAACTTCATCGGCGTCCACGCCGGCGGCATCGGCGTGGCGTTCAGCATCGTCCACCTGCTGCCCGTGGACCTGCTCGTGAACATCAAGACCGGCCGCGGGCTGGCGATGGTGCTTTCGCTCCTGGGGGCCGCGATCATCTGGAACTTCGCGACCTGGTATCGCGGGCTGCCGGCCTCGAGTTCCCACTCGCTGATCGGCTCGATTATGGGCGTAGGCATGATGAACGCCTGGCTCGAACAAGGATCGATCTTCGACGGGATCAACTGGCACAAGGCTGCGGAGGTGGGGCTCGCGCTTTTGCTCTCGCCCGCGATCGGATTCGGCCTCGCGGCCCTGCTGCTCGTGGTGGCCAAAAAGCTCATCCCGGCGCGGGAACTCTACGAGCCGCCGCACGGCGACCGGCCACCGCCCTGGTGGATTCGGGCTCTCCTCATCGGCACGTGTACCGGCGTGAGCTTCGCCCATGGGTCGAACGACGGCCAGAAGGGAATGGGCCTGATCATGCTCGTGCTGATCGGCATCGTGCCGGCCGCCTACGCGCTCAACATGAGTACGTCGCCCGCCCAGATCACGGCGACCGCCGAGGCCACCCGCCGGCTTGAAGCGGAGCTCTCCGAGCCGCAGCTGGCGATGATGATGGCCGCGCTCAAGGACCGGCACGTGGCCGAGACCCGGGTCGAACGGATCGCTCGGCGCGACGGCGTGGCGGCAGCGGCCGTGCTCGAATCGGAGCTCGTGGACGAGATGTTCGACCCCTATCCCGGGAACGACGTCGTGCTGGCGACGCTCGATCCCCTGCCCCTCTGCAGGAACGTGCTCGCGAGTCTCGACGGTCGCCAGAGTTTCGCCGACCTCCATGCTGACGACCGCTGGAAGCTCCGCACCCAGCTCGTCGAGCTCGGCGCGTCGGTCCGCACGCTCCTACGGCAGTTCGGTGACTCGCTCGCCGAGGATCGCCGCAAGGTGCTCAAGAGCCTGGCCGGGGAGCTGGCGAAGCCCGTCGAGTATGTGCCGGAGTGGGTGGTGATGGGCGTGGCGTTGTGCCTGGGCCTGGGCACGATGTTCGGCTGGGAGCGGATCGTGGTGACGGTGGGCGAAAAGATCGGCAAGACGCATCTGACCTACGCGCAAGGCGGCGCAGCCGAGCTCGTGGCCGCATCGACGATCGCCATGGCCGACTCGCTCGGCATGCCGGTGAGCACCACGCACGTGCTCTCGAGCGGCGTCGCCGGCACGATGTGGGCCAACAAGTCGGGCATCCAGCCCGAGACGGTCCGCGAGATCGCCCTCGCCTGGATCCTCACGCTGCCCGTCGCCATGGCCCTCTCGGGCTGCCTCTACTGGCTCGCCACGTTCTTCACGGGCTGATGCGCCGGGCTTTCGCTTCGTTGCGCGCACCGACTTCATGCTTGACTCGCCCTAGCCGGCTCAGGGTTACCCCGTACCGTTTCGCCGGACGCTCACTTCAGCCATCCTGGCTTCCGCTCGCTCGGATGTGCCTGCGCTCCGGCTTCCTGCCTGCGCTGGTCACATACGCCGTCTCAACGGCAGGGGTAACCCCTCGCCT
>JBMLMS010000435.1:3393-6465 GCA_049243925.1 Pirellulales bacterium | reverse complement strand
TCACTCGGATCTGCCTGCGCTCCGGCATCCATGCCTGCGCTGGTCAGATACGCCGGCTCTCGGGGTACGGGTAGCCCGAAGCCTCCCCCAAGGCGATTCACTCCGAATCTGGTTTCGTGCGGTGGGCGAGGCGGGCGAGGCCGGCGGCACCGATGGAGCCGGCGTCGCCGCCCAGGCTCGCGTAACGGATGGTCGTCTTCTCGGCGAGTACCGGGAAGGCACGGGCACGGACCTCGGCACGGACGGCGTCGAGAAAAAACCTCCCGACCGGCGCCGACTCGCCGCCGAACGTCATCGCGCCGCCGATCAGCACCGTCTCGGGATCGATCGTGTGCATGAGTGTCACGATCCCGATCCCGAGCCAGCGGGCGGTGTCGGCGATCAGATCACGGGCCAGCGGATCGCCCGCGGCCGCGGCGTCCGACACGAGGATCGCAGTGAGCTTGTTGCCGCCGGCCACCGCCCCGGCAAGCTGGCCATCCACGCGTCCGGCGAGGGTCTCGCGGGCCCGCGCCACGAGGGAGGTCGCACTGCAGTAGGCCTCGAGGTCGCCGCGGTGGCCGAAGGGGCAGGAGCGGGCCGACGGTGACGTATCGACGATGATGTGGCCGCATTCGGAGCCGTGGCTGTGAGCCCCTTCGACGTTCGTGTCGCCGATGATGATGCCGCCGCCGACGCCGGTGCCGAGCGTGAGCATCACGAGGCTCGAGGCGTCGCGAGCGGAGCCGACCCAGAACTCGCCGTACGCGGCGGCATTGGCGTCGTTCGCGAACGTCACCGCGCGGCCCGCGTGGAGCGCCACGCGGTCGCGGATCGGGAATCCATCCCAGCCCGGCAGGTTGCCGGCGCGGAGGATCACACCGCTGGCGAGATCCTGCGGGCCGGGCGTGCCGAGGCCCACCCGGGCGACGTCGTCGATCGTGATGCCGGCGACGCCGGCCAGCATGTGTACGGCCCGCCCCATCCTCGCCGCGGCGTCCTCGGGACCCCGGTCGGCGTGGGTCGGCTCGGTATGGAAGGCGAGCATCCGACCGAGGTCGTCCACGAGGGCGGCCTTGATGTTCGTGCCACCGAGGTCCACGCCCGCGTACAACGGCCGGACGGCATCGGCGAGCGGAAGCCAGCGTGCCCGGTCTGTGGCGGCCGTGGTCACTGATCGGCCGGCAGCCGCTCGGCCTGCACCGGGGAAGTCGGGCTCGTGCAGGCGAGCATGAAGGCCACGAGGTCGGCCTTGTCCTGGGCCGAGAGCTGGAGGGGCCGGATCTTGTCGCTCAGATGCTGGTTGGCGTGGCCGCCCTTGGCATACCACTCGACCACTTCCTCGAGGGTGGCGATCGAGCCGTCGTGCATGTAGGGCGCCGTGAGCGACACGTTGCGGACCGTCGGCGTTTTGAAGGCGCCCGTGTCTTTCGGGTCTTTCGAGATCGCGACCCGGCCGAGATCGGGCTTCTCTGCGTCCATGCCGATGCCGATGTTGTGAAACTTCTCGTCGGCGAGGTTCGCACCCACGTGGCAGGCGGTGCAGTTGCCCTTTTCGGTGAAGAAGATGTCGCGGCCGCGCTTGGCATCCTCCGACATCGGGTGGGCCTCCACGGCGGCCTTCACCTCCGCATACCGCTTGGCAAGGTCGGGGTCGTCGGCGATGTCTTCGGCATCGAGCCCGGCGAACGCCTTCATCTGCTCGTAGTAGTCGTAGGGCGAGGGGGCCGTCACGATCGCCCGCTCGAAGGCGGCGATGGCCTGCCCGACACGGTCGATCGTGAGCTCACCGAAAATCTTGTCGAACTGCTTCTTGTAGACGGGCAGTTCCGCGAGCCGTTTCACGACGCCCTCGTGCGTGAAGCCCATTTCGATCGGATTTTGAATCGGCCCGACGGCCTGGGCCTCGAGCGAATCGGCGCGGCCGTCCCAAAACTGGGCGCCGGTGAGGATGCGGTTGAACGACACCGGCGAGTTGCGGCCGCCAAGCTGGCCACGAATTCCCACGCCCGTCTTCGTGTGGGCTGAGTATCCCATCGACGGGTCGTGGCAGCTCGCGCAGCTCACAGTCGCGTCGGCCGAGAGCCGCTTGTCGAAATAGAGCTGGCGGCCGAGCTCGATCTTGGCCCGCGTGAGCGGGTTCTTGTCGAGGCCGGTGATCTGCGCTGCTCCCTGGGAGAGGCCGAGCGGCAAGACCGGGTCGAGCTCGACGAAGTTCTTGGGATCGGCGAGCCAGGCGTCGATCTCGGCGAGCGTGATCGGGCCCGAGCCCGGCACGCCGGCGGTGAGGCTCGGTTCGCCGAGGAGCACCTTTTCGCGTGCCGACTCTGCCGTAGGGGCCGTCTCGATCGACCGCCCGGCAGCAGCGATTGCCTGATCGGCTTCCGACTTGGCGTCGTCGGCCTTGCGGGCGGCTGCGGCGGCATCGGCGACCACGGCCGCGGCCGGCGCCTCGGCGCCGCCGCGCGTTGGCGAGAGCTCGATGGCCTCCACCTCGACGACCTTCTCACGCGCCGGCGGCGCGGAGGGGGCACAGCCGGCGAGCGTCAGCAGTCCGAAGACGACGATGAACGCCGGATTGAACGAGCGGCCGAAGAACGCGACGAGCGAAGACATGACGGGTTCCCTTCCGGAGCGAAACGATGGTCGGCGACACGCCGTGCACCGCCGTCGAACAGTTTAGACGGTTTCCCCGGCGTGTGGAGCGGCGGAAAACGGGCCAAATCGCCGGGAAACCATCCGTTTCCAACCCTGCGGCTCGTGCCGATTCCGTGGAGTATGCTTGACGAAAGGAGGCTCGGGCGTGGTCGGAGCGAACGACAACGAGGAGTTTGTCCAGGAATTCCTGGTCGAATCGACTGAAAATCTGGACCAGCTCGACCGCGACCTGATCGCCCTGGAGCAGGCGCCGGGAGACGAGGAGCGGCTGGCGAGCATTTTCCGCACCGTCCACACGATCAAGGGCAACAGCGGGTTTTTCGGATTCGCGAAACTCGGGGCCCTCACGCACTCCGGTGAACACCTGCTTGGCCGGCTCCGCGACGGCAAGCTCACGTTCGACGACCGCGTCACCGGCTCGCTGTACTCGATGGT
>JBMLMS010000435.1:0-3293 GCA_049243925.1 Pirellulales bacterium | reverse complement strand
ACCACCGACCCAGCGGTGCTCGCCGCGGCCCATCGCATCAACACCGTGACCAACGCCCTCCAGGAAACCGCGGTCAAGACTCGGCTGCAGCCGATCGAACACGTCTTCAGCAAGTTTCCGCGCACCGTTCGCGACCTCGCCGTCTCCTGCGGCAAGGAGGTGCAGCTGTCGATCGACGGTGGCGACACCGAGCTCGACCGCACGCTGATCGAGAGCATCCGCGATCCGCTCACGCACCTCGTGCGCAACGCCGTCGACCACGGCATCGAGCCGCCCGAGGTGCGGGCCGCCCGCGGCAAACCGCAGGTCGGCAGGCTCGCCCTCCGGGCGTTCAACGAGAGCGGCCAGGTGACGATCGAAGTGGAGGACGACGGCGGGGGAATCGCCGTGTCGGCCGTGCGCGCGAAAGCCGTCGCCCGGGGGCTCGTGGCCGCCGATGAGGCCGCCGCGCTTCCCGACGAGCGGGTGTTGCAGTTCATTTTCGAGCCCGGCTTCTCCACGGCCGCGGCGGTCACGAGCGTTTCGGGCCGCGGCGTCGGTATGGACGTGGTGAAGACCAACATCGAGGCGATCGGAGGCACGGTCGACATCCACAGTCGGCCGGGGCTCGGCACGACGGTGCGGGTGCGGGTGCCCCTCACGCTCGCGATCATGCCGGCGCTCATCGTGCGTTCGGCCAGCGAGCGGCTCGCGATCCCGCAGGCGGCCGTCCGTGAGCTCGTGCCGCTCCACGCCGATCGGGAGGGCGACCGGGGCGGGCCCCGCATCGAGGGCCTCGACGACGCTCCGGTGATCCGGCTGCGGGGGCGGCTCTTGCCGGTCGTGTTCCTCGACGAGTTCCTGGGCCTGCGGCCGCAAACCGCCTGCCGCGACGAGGGCACCGTGGTGCTCGTGCGCGTCGACGACCATGAGTTCGGAATCGTGATCGACGGCGTCCGGCACGGCCAGACCGGAGCCGCAGGCGTCGGTGAGTCGGCGAGCCTCTCGACCGTCGTGGTGAAGCCGATCGGCACGCTGCTCTCCCAGATCGGTCTCTATGCCGGCGCGACGGTGCTCGGCGACGGAGGGGTGGTGCTCATCCTCGACCTGCGCGGGATCCTGCGGGCGGCCGATCTTCCGGCAGGCCGCGAGGTCGATGAAACCTCGCCGCCGGTGGCCACGAGCGATGCCGACCGCTATCTCGTCTGCCGCACCCGGCAAGGCCGCCGCATTGCCTTGCCACTCGAGAGGATCACGAGGCTCGAGCACGTGGCTGCGGCCGATGTCCAGCCGCTCGGTGATCGGCAGGTTGTCCGGCACGGCGCGGGGTTTACGGCAGTGGTGGATGCCGATCGCCTGTTGGGCGCTGAAGCGATGGTCGGCAGCGCCATGAAACTCGTCGTGCTCGGCGGTGCCGAGGGCACCGTCGCCGTCGCCGTGGGTCAGATTCTCGACGTCCTCCCGGCCGAGTCACCGCTTCAGTCGAGCGCGGTATCCACCGGCGTATCGGGCCTGCTTGCCCTCGGCGGCATGGCGACGGAAGTGCTCGATGTCTCTCGAGGACTGCCATGGTGAGCCACGCGCCATGCCTCGATGCCTGCTCGTTTCGCGTGGCGTCCCACTGCTTTGCCGTCGACTCGGGCTGTGTCGCCGAAGTGCTGCATTCCGCCAAGCTCACGCCCGTGCCCCTGGCCCCGGAGGCCATCGCGGGCCTTTTGCATCTGCGCGGCACGATCGTGCCGGTCATCGACCTCGGCCACCGGCTCGGCCTGCCGTCCACGGAAGCGGGCAGCGGCCGCACCAATCTCGTGCTGCGGCTCGGTGACGATTGCTACAGCCTGCTCGTCGACGAGGTGCTCGACGTGCAATCGATTCCGCTCGACCGCATCGAGCGGCCGACCGCGGCCGGTCACACGGCCACCGATGCGGTGACCGGCGTCTTCGCCGCGGATACACGACTCATCCACATTCTCGACCCGGAGCGGCTCGTGCAGTCGCTCATCAAGCAACGGACCACTCCCTTCGTCAGGCATGGAGTTTCTCATGGCGGATAGCGACGCTTCGAATTCTTCTCTCGTCTCCGGCTGGATCTCGTTGCTCGGCAACAGGCTCCTGCTCGCGCTTCTGGCGGTGTCGCTGATTCCGCTCGCGCTGACCGGCGTCGCGATGTACAACTCGTCGGCCGAGGCGATCAAGACACAGGCCTTCAACCAGCTCGAGACGGTGCGCACGATCACGGGGAAGTCGGTGGAGCGGTATTTCGAGCGGCTGCACGACCAGCTCCGTGTCGCGGCGGAGGATCGGATGACGGTCGACGCGATTCGGCAGTTCACCGCCGGCTTCGAGGCGGCCGCCGCCACCGACGACACCAAGGCCATGGCCGCCGTGCGGCGGTCGCTCGACGGCTTCTACACGGGTGAGTTCGCGTCGGAATTCCGCGCCCGCACCAACGAAGACGTGGATGCGCGGCCGATCGCCGAAGCGCTCGAGGACGACGGAGCGACGCTGCAGGATCTGTACATCCGCCGCAACCCGAATCCGATCGGCTCGAAGCACCTCCTTGACGTCGCCGACGACGACTCCGCCTACACGAAGGCCCACGCGACGTTCCATCCGCTGTTTCGCAACATGATGCAGCGCTACGGCCTCGCCGACGTCTTTCTCATCGACGCTACGACCGGTGAGATCGTCTATTCGGTGTTCAAGGAGATCGATTTCGGTGCATCGCTCCGCCACGGGCCCCTCGCTGCCTCCACCTTCGCCAAGGCGTTTCAGGAAGCTGTCGGGGCCGGCCGCCGTGACGCCGTGGCGTATGGACCGTTTGCCCGCTATCTGCCCTCGCTCATGGCACCGGCCAGTTTCATTGCGGCGCCTGTGTATGACGGCCGCGACGTGATCGGCGTGATCGCCTTTCAGATCGCGATCGACCGGGCCGACGCGATCATCAATGAGACGACCGGCATGGGGAAGACGGGCGAGACGTACGCGATCGGCTCTGATCGCCTGTTTCGCTCGAACTCGCGGTTTGCCAAGGATCTGGGTGTGGAATCGACGATCATCAATCCCACGATCAAGGTCGATACGCTTCCGGTGCGCACGGCGCTCGACGAGGGCAAGGCGGGCACCGCCCTCACGACCGACTACCGCGGCATGGCCGTGCTCTCATCGTGGACGCCCATCACGGTGCATCGGGGCGACGCCGTGGGCACCGGAGCCGTCCGCTGGGCGCTCGTGTCCGAGATCGACAAGGCCGAGGTGCTCGGGCCCATCAATCGGCTCCGCACGTACGCCCAGGGTATTTTCGGCCTCACGGC
>JBMLMS010000434.1:0-3409 GCA_049243925.1 Pirellulales bacterium | reverse complement strand
GGAAGAGTTCTTTGTTCTGGGTTCTTAGTTGGGGGAAGGGGGCAGCTTAGGCGTGCCCGGCATGATGTGAGCGATACCGACCCCCGACACTTACAACGTTTCCTTCCCTCTCGGAGAGAGTTTCTCATGGCTGCGAAGATGGCTGCGAAGAACCTGAAGATCCGTCCCCTCGATGACCGTGTGGTGGTGGAGCCCGTCGAGGCGGAAGAGCGGACTGCCGGCGGCATCGTGCTGCCCGACTCGGCGAAGGAGAAGCCGCAGCGCGGGCACGTGGTGGCGCTCGGCCCCGGCAAGCTGCTCGAGAATGGCCAGCGGGCCAGCCTCTCCGTCTCGATCGGCGACGAAGTGATCTACGGCAAGTATTCCGGCAGCGACATCGAGGTCGACGGCCATGACGTCAAGATCCTGCGCGAGAGCGAAATCTTGGCAAAGGTCCTCAACTGATTTTTCCCGCGTCCCCTGCGACCGTTCCATCATTTTTCGAGGAGATCGTTCCGTGCCCAAGCAACTGATGTTCGACGACAACGCCCGCGCCAAGCTGCTCAAGGGCGTCGAGAAACTCGCCGGCGCCGTCGCAGTGACGATGGGCCCGACGGGCCGCAACGTCATCATCGACAAGTCGTTCGGCGGGCCGACGGTCACCAAGGACGGCGTGACGGTGAGCAAGGAGGTCGACCTTGAAGACCCGTTCGAGAACATGGGCGCGAAGCTCGTGAACGAAGTCGCCTCGAAGACGTCGGATCTGGCCGGTGACGGCACCACCACCGCCACGGTGCTCGCCCGGGCGATTTTCCGCGAGGGCACGCGGATGGTGGCGGCGGGCAGCAACCCCACGGCCGTGCGGCGTGGCATCGAGAAGGGCGTGGCGGCAGCCGTGGGCCATCTGATGGAGATCGCCAAGAAGGTCGATCGGCCCGAGGAGATTGCCCAGGTCGGTTCGATCAGCGCCAATAACGACCGGGCGATCGGCGACCTCCTCGCCGAGGCGCTGCAGAAAGTGGGCAAGGACGGCGTGATCACCGTCGAGGAAGGGAAGACGACGGAGACCACCGTGCGGTTCGTCGACGGCATGCAGTTCGACAAGGGCTACATCTCTCCCTACTTCATCAACCGCACCGCCGAGATGGACTGCCAGCTCGACGACGGCTTGATCCTGATTCATGAAAAGAAGATCTCGAACCTGCGCGATCTGCTGCCGTTGCTCGAGAAGGTGGCCCAGTCGGGCAAGCCGTTCCTGATCATCGCCGAAGACATCGACGGCGACGCGCTCACGGCCCTCGTGGTGAACAAGCTCCGCGGCGTGCTCAATATCTGTGCCGCGAAGGCCCCGGGCTTCGGTGACCGCCGCAAGGCGATGCTCGGCGACATCGCCGTGCTCACCGGTGGCACACTGATCAGCGAGGATCTCGGCCTCAAGCTCGAAAGCCTCGATCTCTCCCACCTCGGCAAGGCGAAGTCGATTACCGTCGACAAGAGCGAGACCACGATCGTGCAGGGTGCCGGCAAGCAGGCCGACGTGCAGGCCCGCGTGCACCAGATCCGCAATCAGATCGACGCCACGGAAAGCGAGTATGACCGCGAGAAGCTCCAGGAACGGCTCGCGAAGCTCACCGGCGGCGTGGCGATCGTGTCGGTCGGCGCCGACACCGAGGCCGAAATGAAGCAGAAGAAGGCCCGCGTCGAGGACGCCCTCCACGCGACCCGTGCGGCCGTCGAGGAAGGGATCGTGCCTGGAGGCGGCGTGGCGCTGCTCCGCTGCCGCGATGCTGTCGAGAAGGCCCGCGCCCAGGCGAAAGGCGACGAAAAAATCGGCGTCGACATCGTGCTCCAAGCCCTCGAAGCACCGATCCGGCAGATTGCCGAGAACGGTGGGATCGACGGGTCGGTCGTAGCCGACGAGGTGGCCGGCAAAGACGTGCACATCGGCTACGATGCCAACAAGGGCGAGTATGTCGACATGCTCAAGGCCGGGATCATCGACCCGGTGAAGGTGGTGCGGGTGGCGCTCACGAATGCCGCCAGCATCTCCGGCCTATTGCTCACGACCGAAGCCCTGGTCACGAACCTCGACAAAGACGACTCGAAGAAGCGTCGCGCGGAAGGCAGCATCCGCTAGCCGTCGGTGCGGGCTTGCCCGTCCATGCCCCACACCCCGCAACGCGACTTTTACGAGGTCTTGGGCGTCGAACGCGCCGCGTCGAAGGCCCAGATCGCCGATTCGTATCGCAAGCTCGCGATTCGGTTTCACCCGGACAAAAATCCCGGCGACCGGGAGGCGTCTGATCGCTTCAAAGAGGCGGCGCGGGCGTTCGAGGTGCTCTCCGACGAGACGCTGCGAGCGCGGTACGACCGCTACGGCCATGCCGGCCTTCAGGGCGGGCCCACGCACGATTTCAACGACATCGGCGACATCTTCGAGGCCTTTGGCGACATCTTTGGCGGCGGATTTTTTGGCGGCGGCGGGCGGACGAGCAACCGGCCACGCAAGGGCCGCGACGTGTTTTCGAGTGTGGGGCTCTCGCTCGTGGAGGCGGCCCGGGGGGCCACGAAGACGATCGTCTTCACCCGGCACGAGGCGTGCGCCGCCTGCGACGGCAGCGGAGCCAAGAAGGGCACGGCACCGGTGCCGTGCGACTACTGCGCCGGCCGCGGTCAGGTGATCCAGCAGGCAGGGGTGTTTCGGCTCCAGACCACCTGCCCGGCCTGCCAGGGCGCCGGCAAGATCGTGCGGGAAAAGTGCCGGGAGTGTGCCGGCGAGGGTCTCACCGAAGAGCACGTGGAACGCCGTGTGACGATTCCTGCCGGCGTCGACAACGACGTGCGGGTGCGGCTGGCCGGCGAAGGCGAGCCGGGGGGCAACGGCGGCCCGCCCGGCGATTGCTACTGCATGATCGAAATCGAGGAACATCCGTTTCTCAAGCGCGACGGCCGCGACCTGCACTGCGAAGTGCCGGTGACGTTCAGCCAGGCGGCGCTCGGAGCCACCGTCGACGTGCCCACGCTCGACGGCCCGAAGCAGTTGGAGATCAAGCGCGGCACGCAGGCCGGCGAGGTGATCCGCGTGCGCGGGCTCGGCATGCCCGAGGTGCGCGGCCGGGGCGTCGGCGACCTGCACGTGCACGTGCACGTCGAGGTGCCGAAAACGCTCTCGCCCAAAGCCGAAAAATTGCTCCGGGAACTCGCCACGGAAGAGCAGAAGGCGGTGAGCGCCAAGCGATCCAGTTTCCTGAGCCGTCTTGCCGAATATTTCCAGGCTCCGACCGGCGACGCCGACGAACCATGATCCACCCGGAGACCATCCCATGACCACGCCCCATGACGAGCAGCCCGCAGACACCCCGCCGGTGGAAACGGCGGCCCCGTCGCTCGAACAGCAATTGCAGGAGGCCGAGGAGCGGGCGCTCCGCAT
>JBMLMS010000433.1:0-4236 GCA_049243925.1 Pirellulales bacterium | reverse complement strand
CTCAGCCGCCCTTGGCGAGTTCCGCCTCGATGGCCGTCTTCAGGGCCGCGTCGTCGGGGCCGACGCCCGACTTGTAGCGGCCCTTGATCGTGCCGTCGCGGCCGATGAGGAACTTCTCGAAGTTCCACTTCACGTCGCCCGCGGGCGTCGCCGTTTCCGTGAGCGTCTTGTAGAGCGGAGCGATGCCGCTGCCCTTCACCACGACCTTGGAGAACATCGGGAACGTCACGCCATACTTCGAGGAGCAGAACTGTGCGATCTCAGCGTCGCTGCCGGGCTCCTGGGCGCCAAACTCGTTGGCGGGGAAGCCGAGCACGACGAGGCCCTTGTCTTTGTGCGCGTCGTACAGCTTCTGCAGGCCCGAGTACTGGGGCGTGTAGCCACAGCGGCTGGCAACGTTCACGATCAGCACGACCTTGCCCTTGTACTGCCCGAGATCGCAGGCCGAGCCGTCGAGCAGCTTCATCTCGCCGGTCAGCGGCGAAGCCGACTCACCGCGGGCCACGGAGCCCGACATCGCCATGCAGACCGAACAGAGGGCGACCAGCATCAGCAGTTTGTCGATCGACATGGCACGGCTCCCGGAATTGAGGTTGTGAACTCGTATGACATTAGAGGCGCCGCGGCGCACGTGTCAAAAGCCGTGGAATCACATCAGCGGAATGCGGTGTAGATCACGGCCACCAGCACGGCGGCCGCAGCCGCCGCGAACACCCCTGCCCAGGGGCTCGGCCGCACCCGCAGGCGGCCCACCGACCGCCGCAGCCGGCGGCAGAACTCCGTCCACGACTCGTGTGCGGCCCGTTCACCGACTGCGACGACGCTCGAACACCGCATGCCCCCTGCCCCGTCGAGGTGGAGCTGCAGCCGCCGCGTGGGCAGCGCCACGCTCGCTCCGGCCCAGCGGGCGTCGGCATCGAGGCCGGCGACCACCTCGGCCACGAGCGGCCGCAACTGCTCGGCCGAAATGTTGTAGATCACGAGCCGTGGCCGGGCGGCGAGGATGCAGACCGCCACCACGAGCGTGAAAATCAGGAGCACGAGCAACCAGCCCCACAGCGAGGCACCGACCGCCGGCCGCACCAGGGCCAGGGGGCCTGCAAAGGCGAGCCCGGCCACCGCCGTAGCCAGCAGGATGCCGTCCCACGTGCCCGACACGACACACGGCCGGCGTCGCAGGTGCACGCCCGCGAGCGCGAGGAGATAGACCGCGATCGGCACGAGGGCGGCCCACAGTGGCAGGGTGTCGAGGATCGCGTTCATCCGTTGGCAGGCCCCCTAGCGTGTCGCCAGCCAGGCCAGGAAGGCCAGCCAGGCCATTTCGCCCACGAGCATCACGATGAACCACTGCCGGGCAGCACGCGCAGTCATGCGTCACACGGCGTCGGGAATGACGAACGAACAGTCGCGGCAGAACGCCTCGTCGAAGTCGTAGACCCCGTGAAAATCCTCGCGCCTGTCTTTCCGCGTCTTGCGCATCTGACCGATCTCGATCATGTTGAACACGATCTCGCCGAGGTCGGCCGTGTTTCGCACGCCCCATGTCCCGAGCACCGTGCGGGCCAGGTAGCCGTATTGCTGCAACGCATACTGGCGGGCTGCTTCACAGAGTTCCTGACCCGTGAGGTGCCGCTCGGTCGGCTTCCGGCGCGGCTTGCCTGGCCGGGCCCGCGGCTTGGCCGGAGCATCGGCGGCCCCCCGGGCGGGCTCGAGATCCTCGAGCGGCGGTTCCGCTCCCATGCCGAGCGATTCCTGGGCGAATGACAGCGCTTCGAGGACGAACAAATACGCGTCGAGTTTATAGCGCGGGTCACGCCGCAGCAGTTGGCCGAGCGGATGAGCAGGATCGACGACGGGCATCGGAGCCTCGTGAACGCGACGGGGAAAGACCGGCAGTATACCGGGCCCGGGGGCCAGCGTCGCGCGGAGCCTCCACGGCCCATTGCCGATGGTTCGTGAGCAGCATGCTACCGCGGCAAGGCGGCGGGGCCGGTGGACTGCCGCGGGGGTGGCTGCGGGGCGCCGCCTTGGCCGTCTTCGAGGATGAAGGTGTAGCCGAGGGGTGTGACCGGCTTCGAGAAGTCGCGGATCATGTCGAGCCCCTTGTCGATCAGGCTCGTGCGTGGGTCGAACTGGTAAACGTCGCGGTCTTGCCCGCCCGGCTTGTAGATCTGCATCGCAAACGGCATCAGGTCGCGGGCCTGAAGGATCAGCTCCACCTTGGAAAAGTTCGCCGCATCCGCCTGCATCCGCGGCAAAGACTCGAGCCAGATCTGGTCGGTGACCCCGGGAGGTGTGACCAGCCGCATGGCATAGCGCTTGCGGAGCGTGTCGGCCTTGGCACCAAACACGAACGGCAACGGGCCGTCGCTGATCGCCTTGCCCTGCATCTCCGGCGGGAGCCGCGTCTCGCGCAACTGCCGTTCGGTATGACGAAACTCGTAGATGCTCGCGCCGTTGCACACCCAGTGCTCACCCACCTCGCCCACCCGTGGCTCATACCGCCGGGTTTCGCCGTTCCACTGCTTCGACTCCTTGACGCGATACATGCCTTTGTCGGGAGCGGCGTACTTGATCTCGCCGGCGCTCTCGGAGAAGGCGAGCCGTTCGCCGCTCGTGTCGGCGGGGCTCCAGGCGTTGTACTCCCACTTGTAAAACGTGCACGACCACGTGGTGACCGCGGCATTCCGCGCTTCCCACGCGGCGAGCAGCCGATCGAGGGCCGCCTGCTGCTCCGCTGACAGTTGCGGAAACGGCGCGGCGGCCGGGGCCGTGCCAGGCGGCGCGACCGGAGCCTGCGCAGAAAGCGGCGCCACCAGGAGGATGGCGATCATGACCGCCACGGCGAGATGGACTGGCTGCGACGGCTGGCGGCGGGGCACGGCGGAAACCTCCGGAAGGGACGAAACCGTAGCAGTCCGGGCCGGCCGGGGCGAGGCCGTTTTCACGGCCGGACTGCCGGAAAACAGCCGGTGCACCCACGCCCCCCGTAGACTGTCGCCCGCCCCGGAGACCGCCCATGATCGTCGCCGCCTTTTCGATGAAGCCCTACGACCGTGAATTTTTGGAGCGGGCCGCGCACGGCACCGGCATCGAATGGCGCTGGTTTGAGAGCCGCCTCGACGCCGACACCGTGCGTCTGGCCGAGGGTGCCACGGCGGTCAACTGTTTCGTCAACGACGACCTCGGGCCACGCGTGCTCGAGGGCCTCCACGCATCGGGCGTGCGGCTCGTCACGCTGCGGTGCGCGGGGTTCAACCAGGTCGATCTGCCCACGGCCGCCCGCTTGGGCCTGCCGGTCGTGCGGGTGCCCGAATATTCGCCACACGCGGTCGCCGAGCACGCCATGGGTCTCGTGCTCATGCTCGATCGTAAATTGCACAAGGCCTACAACCGGGTCCGCGAGGGCAACTTCTCGCTCGACGGCCTGCTCGGCTTCGACCTCCACGGCCGCACCGTGGGCGTGGTCGGCACCGGCAAGATCGGCCGCTGCTTCGCGGAGATCGCGCTCGGCTTCGGCTGCCGCGTGCTCGCCCACGACCCACGGCCCGACGCAGCCCTCGCTGCCCGGGGCGTGGCCTTCGTGCCGCTCGCCGATCTGCTCGCCGCATCCGACATCGTCTCCCTGCACTGTCCGCTCATGCCCGCCACCCACCACCTGATCGACGCCACGAACATCGCCCGCATGAAGCCCGGCGTGATGCTCATCAACACGAGCCGCGGCGGGCTCGTCGACACCCGTGCCGTGATCGCCGCGCTCAAGACCGGCCGGATCGGCACGCTCGGCCTCGACGTCTACGAGGAGGAGGCCGACCTGTTTTTCGAGGACAAGAGCAACGCGATCATCGGCGACGACGTCTTCTCACGCCTGCTCACCTTCCCGAACGTGGTCGTCACAGCCCACCAGGCGTTCTTCACGCGCAACGCCCTCGAAGCGATCGCCGCCCAGACCGTGCGCAACCTCGTCCACTTCCAGCGGGGCGAACCGCTCGAGGCGGTCGTGACCGCGTGAGTGCAAATCTCTGTAGGTGGCTGCACGCCGGCTTCGGGCTCCCCATATCCCGTCGCCGGACGTTCGCCTTCGCCCGACCAATCCGCCTGCGGCGGATCGGTGCCCGGCTTCGGCTCACTCGGATTTGCCTGCGCTGCCTGGAGCGCATTCGCTGCGCCATCCATGGCTCCGCTGGTCAAATACGCCGGCGAGCGGGACACGGGGAGCCCGAAGCCTTCCCCAAC
>JBMLMS010000432.1:4141-8452 GCA_049243925.1 Pirellulales bacterium | reverse complement strand
GCTTGCACACCGTATACGGGATCTCCTTCGTCATCGTCTCGTACACGGGCTTGCACACCGTGTAGGTCTGCTCGCGGGTCTCGTACACCGGCTTGCACACGGTGTAGGGGATCTCGCGGGTCCGCGTCTCGTAGACCGGCTTGCAGACGGTGTAGCACTGCTGACGCGTCTCATACACGGGCTTGCACACCGTGTAGGGGATCTCCTTCGTCATCGTTTCATACACCGGCTTCATCACCGTGTAGCACTGCTCGCGGGTCTCGTACACGGGCTTGCACACCGTGTAGGGGATCTCCTTCGTGCAGGTCTCGTACACCGGCTTGCAGACGGTCGTGCGAATCTCACGGGTCCGCGTCTCGGTGACCGGCTTGCAGACCGTGTAGGTCTCCTCGCGGGTCTCGTACACGGGCTTGCACACCGTATACGGGATCTCCTTCGTGAACGTCTCCCACACCGGCTTGCACACGGTGTAGTTGACGGTTCGCGAACGGTTCTCCCACACCGGCTTGCAGACGGTGTATTCGACGCTCTTGAACGACTTCTCCGTCTCGTAGCGGACGCAGTCGATCTGCTTCTGTTCGACGATCTTCTCGCAGACCGTCTTGTAGCAGGTGTACTGCTTCTGCTCGTACACGACGTCCTTCACCATCCGCGTGCCCGTGCACGACGGCTTGGCGGCACAGTTCGGTTCGCTGGCCGACGTCTCACAACTCGAACACTTCGCCCGGGCATGCGCGAAACCGACCGTAGTCAGTTTCGCGGCCCCGTGCTTATAGCTGGCGATCCCGCAGTAGGCGGCGTCGGCTCGGTTGACCGACGACGCGATACAGCAAAGTGCCAGCAGACACATTAGCCACGTCCTACTCATGTCTGCTGCCTCTCTCGAGGGCGGCTCCTGAAAAACGCTGGGAAAAACTGGGAACGAAACGCTGGGAGCACGGCAGTGGCGACCCACTTCCGCACCATCTAAAAGATCGGCCATAAACTCCCCGCAGGTTGATCACTCCCCGCAACCGGCGCGTCTTTTCCAGAGCCCCAGGCGCGTTACAACCGGTGCAGGCTGACCGTGATCCTGGGTTTCGTTGCGATTGGGGGGGTGAGGCGGGTAGAGTCTGCCGCTGGCCGGGCCTCTCAGGTCGGGCCACTGGGGTGCCAACCGCGGGCCAGCACGGGCCGATCCGATGACCGACTTCCGACCACAACCCGGAGAGATCCCCTCCGACGCGACGGTGCCGAAGGTCGTTGTCAGCCGCATCAGCCTCTACCTGCGCGAACTGCAGCGGCTCGAGGCCTCCGGCCAGCAGACGATCTCGTCGAGCCAGCTGGGCACCCTCCTCGGCTTCAGCGACGCCCAGGTACGGAAAGATCTCGGCTTCTTCGGACAGTTCGGCTATCCGGGCGTGGGGTATCGCTGTGAAGAGCTGATTCACGCGATGCGCGACATCCTCGGCACCAACCACGCCTGGCCCGTGGTGATGGTGGGCGTCGGCAATCTCGGCCAGGCGCTGCTCGGCTACCGCGGCTTCGGCCGGCAAAACTTCTCGATCGAAGCGGCCTTCGATGCGGATCCGGCGAAGGTCGGCCAGACGATCCAGGGGCTCCGCATCCAGCACGTCGACGAACTTCCCGCCGTCGTGAAAGCCAAGGGGATCCGCCTCGGCATGATCGTGGTACCCGCCGAGCGGGCACAGGAAGCCGCCGACCGGCTCGTGGCCGCGGGCATCGAGGGAATCGTGAACTTCGCCCCCGTCACGCTCACGCTGCCCGCGCACGTGCAGAGCGTGTCGGTGGATCTGGCGATCGAGCTCGAGCAGCTCTCCTTTGCCGTCACGAGCAAACTCGCGAAGGCTGGCGAGTTGTAGGACCGGCTTCAGCCTGTGATCCGGATGTAGGACAGGCTTCAGCCTGTCTGCCGGTCGTAACAGGCTGAAGCCTGTCCTACGTTCCTGCTATCCTCGATTCCATGCTCGCCCCCACCCCACCCGACGCCGGCTGGCACTTCGACAACTCCTACGCCCGGCTGCCGGCAGCCCTCTTCACCCGCACCCTGCCGGTGCCGGTCCGCAGCCCCCGGCTCGTCGTGCTCAACGAGCCAGTCGCGGCCGACCTCGGCCTCGACCCTGCCGCCCTGCAGGAGGCAGGTGCCGCCATGTTCGCCGGCAACGAGCTGCCGCCCGGCGCCGAGCCGATCGCGCAGGCCTACGCCGGCCACCAGTTCGGCCACTTCACGAACCTCGGAGACGGCCGGGCCATCCTCCTCGGCGAGCAGCTCACGCCCGACGGCCGCCGGTTCGACATCCAGCTCAAGGGCTCTGGCCGCACCCGCTACTCCCGCAATGGCGACGGCCGCGCGGCGGTCGGGCCGATGCTGCGTGAATACATCGTGAGCGAAGGGATGGCCGCGCTCGGCATCCCCACGTCGCGCAGCCTCGCCGTGGCGGCCACGGGCGAGGCGGTGCTCCGCGAGCAGCCGCTGCCGGGGGCCGTGCTCACCCGCGTGGCCGCGAGCCACATTCGCGTGGGCACCTTCGAATACGCCGCCGCCCTCGGAGACCCTGCCCTCCTCCCTGCGCTTCTCGACCACACGGTCGCTCGCCACTATCCCCAGGTCGTTGCATCCACCGACAAAGCCGCCACCTTCCTCGACGCGGTGATCGAGCGGCAGGCGGCCCTCGTCGCCCGCTGGATGCTCGTCGGGTTCGTGCACGGCGTGATGAACACCGACAACATGGCCGTGTCGGGCGAGACGATCGACTACGGCCCCTGTGCGTTTCTCGATGTCTACGATCCGGCCACCACGTTCAGCTCGATCGACCGCGACGGCCGCTACGCCTACGGCAACCAGCCGGGGATCGCCCACTGGAATCTGGCCCGGCTGGCCGAGAGCCTGCTGCCGCTCATGCCCGGCGGCGAGGAGTCTGCACTCGAAGCCGCGAAGAGCGTGATCAGCACGTTCCCGGAGCGGTTCGAGCGTCACTATCTTGCCGGCGCGCGGGCCAAGCTTGGGCTCTCGACCGAGGAGCCGGGCGACCGCGAACTCTTCATGTCGCTCCTGCGCTGGATGCACGAAGCGGGTGCCGACTTCACGGCCACCTTCGCGGGCCTCGCGCCGCAGGCGAAAGCAGACTCACCCTCACCGTGCAGAGCCGGCGGCGAAGCCTTCGCGGCGTGGTGCACGCAGTGGCGGGCCCGGCTTGCCCGCCAGCCGGGCTCGCCGGCCGACACGGCCGCCCGGATGCAATGCGTGAACCCGCTCGTGATCCCGCGCAACCACCGCGTGGAGGAGGCCCTCGCCGCCGCAGAAACCGGCGATCTCGCCCCCTTCGAGCGGTTGCTCGCGGCGATCCGCCGGCCATACGAAGAAACGCCCGGCAACGAGCCCTACCGCAGCGGGCCACCGTCCGGATGCGGCCCCTACCGCACGTTCTGCGGCACGTGAATGGTGATGTGATGCCGCTCGAAAATCTGCCCGACTGGTGGGAATTCGAGCTGGAGTTGAGCCCGCACCTCCTCGACCGGATGATTGATCGTGGGTTCACGGAGACGGATCTCCGCCTCATGATCGAGGTCACCGACGACATTCGGCCTGGATCAAGTGCCGAGCGATGGATCCTTGGTACGATATTTCAACGGCAGCGTTGGGAAGTCGTGGTGGAGCCGGACGAACGTGACGAAGCGATCGTCGTCATCACTGCCTACAAGGTGGAAGCACGATGAACAGGGTTTTTCTCAAGGTGACCTACCGTCACGGACGGCCGATCGCCGCGTACGTGCAATTGCCGCGGGAGCCGGGCGACCGAACCGCGAAGACACAGCGCGTCGACGACGTGCTGCTGGTGGATCGCGCGGCCGACGGCCGGCCGCTCGGCATCGAGATCACCGACCCGTCTCAGTTCGATCCTCATCGATTCTTCGAACTGTTGAAAAGGCTCGGCCACAGTGACGTCGATCGGGCCGATTTTCTCCCGCTCATGGCGGCCTGACCGCGATATCCGATAAAAAAGACTCCCCTGCCCGATGGTGTAACGGTAGCACAAGGGATTTTGGTTCCCTTTGTCTAGGTTCGAATCCTAGTCGGGCAAGTTTCTTTCCGGCGGCGTCCCCCCGATCGGCCACGCGCTTGCATCGGCCGCAGCCGTTGGCGAGCATGGTGTCGATCTCAGCCCCACCTTCTGGAGCGGACCATGCCTCGGGCAATCGTCAGTCAGCTTCGCTGCGTCCTCGGAATCCTCGGCCTCGTGATCACGGCCGGCGCGCCCGCGACGGTTCGGGCCGACACGGTCTACGCCGTGAGCAACAATGATGGCCGCA
>JBMLMS010000432.1:0-4131 GCA_049243925.1 Pirellulales bacterium | reverse complement strand
CAACCCGGCCGGCTCGGTCGTGACGCTCTCCGGAACGGGAGCCCTTCTGAATGCAGCCGGCCTGGCCCTCGGGCCGGACGGGAATCTCTACGTCGGCGATAACGGTGATGGCGTGGAGATCGCCCCCAGCATCAAGCGGCTTAATCTCACGAACAACTCGCTTTCGACCGTGTTTACGTTTGGACTGGAACCGGTGTCTCCGGGAGCCCTGCTCTTCAAGGGAGCCGACCTGCTCGTAGGGCGGAATCCCTTGTTCGGTAACACCGGCCCCATTGTGAGGATCGTGAATGCGACAAGCGGGCCCGTCGAACTGCAGACATACACGACGGGCGGCTCGCTTGCCAGCAGCCCAGGGCTGGCGCTGGGGCCCGATGGCTCGCTCTATGTGAGCAATCAGACGTACAACTTCACGACGTTCGTGGCCTCGGGGCCGGTCGTCAAGTTTGACGCCGCCGGAAACTACGTCGGTGAGGTCGTCGCGAGCGGCACAACCAGCGGACTCTTCGGCCCCACTGGCATTGCTATCGCCGGCACGACGCTCTTCACGGCAAGCATCATGAACGGCGCAGTGCTGCAGACGAGTCTTCTCAACGACTCGACCACGCCCTTCGGCTCAACCGGCGTGCTGTTCGGAGCGTCGCCCTTGGCAGTGCTCTCCGACGGAAGCGTGATCGTCGGGAGCGCCGGCGGCGCGGGTGCAATCTACGAATTCGACGGAGCGGGCAATCTCATCGGCACATTCAATTCCGGCCTGGGCACGATCGGCGGGCTGGCCGTGGTGCCCGTGCCGGAGCCTGCCACGATCGTTGCGGCGATCTGCGGAGCCGCTGGCGTGATCATGTGCCAGCGCCGCAGAAGCCGGGCGCGGTCATGAACGGCCGGCAACGCGGCGTCACGCTCGTCGAATTGCTCGTAGTCGTCGCAATCATCGGGGTGTTGGTCGGGATGCTCCTCCCGGCCGTGCAAGCCACCCGTGAATCGGCACGGCGCACGACCTGCACCAACAACCTGCGGCAGATCTCGCTGGGCAGCGCCAACCACGAGGCCGCAAGAGGGCGATACCCCATCGGATCCGAGTCGCGGCAATGGGACGAGCGGCCGGACTTTCAGCACCAGTTTTTCCGCTGGTCGCTGCTGGCCCACCTGGCACCGTTTTACGAGCAGCAGGCGTTGCTCGCAGGCCTCGACCTCTCCGTACCGCTCTATATCGACAGGATGTTCGACGCCATCGCCCCACAGAACAAACCGATCGTGAAGCTCACTGTGCCGATGTTTCTCTGCCCCAGCGACCGGATGCAGGCGGTGTCGGATCTCTTCGGCCCGACGAACTACGCCGGATGCGCCGGAAGTGGCGCAGGTGGCGGCACTCCCTTCGACACCGACGGCATGTTTTTCATCAACTCTCGCATCCGGGCCAAGGACGTCACGGATGGGCTCTCGAAAACCGTGGCCTTCTCCGAAAGCCTCCTGGGCTCCGGCCCGATTGCAGGCCGAACACCAGCGGGAATCGACGCCGCGACGGGCTACGGGTTTGTCTTCGTGACGCCGCTGACCGACGCCGCCTGCAACCGACCCTTTTACTACAACTTCACCGACCTGCGCGGCTTCTCCTGGGCCAACGGTGAGTACCGCACGACCTTTTACAACCATGCCCGTGTTCCCAATACGCCTGCGCTGGATTGCCTGGCCGCCCTGATGAATACGACCGATCTGGCGACGCAATACGCCGGCTACGGCTGGCGGGCGGCGCGGAGCCGGCACCCCGGCGGCGTGAACGTGGTCATGGCGGACGGCTCGGGGCAATTCGTGAGCGACACGGTCGATCCCGCCGTGTGGAAGGCGCTCGCCACGCGGGCCGGCGGTGAGGCAGCGGGCCTGTAGCGACGGAAGCAGCGGAGTTCGTCCACTTTTGTAGGTGCAGATTGTTCAATCTGCACACGGGCACTCGGCAGATTACCAATCTGCCGCTACAGGTTTGATTCCTCGGCAGATTACCAATCTGCCGCTACACGCGGGGGGCCTTGCGGAGCCACGCGAGCACGCGCTCGATATCCGCAGGCAGCGGGCTCTCGAACTTCAGCTCCTCGCCCGACTCGGGATGCACGAAGCCGAGCTCCGCGGCGTGGAGCATCACGCGCGGGGCCTGCGACTCGTCGACGACCTCGAAGTGCCGCGGCGCCGAATACACCCGCTCGCCGCACACCGGATGCCCCGTCTCCGCCAGGTGGATCCGGATCTGATGCGTGCGGCCCGTTTCGAGCCGGCATTCGACGAGCGTGTAGGCGTCGCCGAAGTGCTCGACCGGCCGCACGTGCGTGACCGACGGCTTGCCCTCCTCGGTGCCGCTCGAGCCGCGCCGGCCGTCGCCCCGGTCGCGGATCAGGTTCGTGCGGATCGTGCCGGTGCCGACCCGGCCGACGCACAGGGCCAGATAGCGTCGGTGCGTGGTGTGCGCCCGAAACTGCTCCGCGAGAATCCGTTCGGCAGGCACCGTGCGGGCGAATACGACAAGGCCGCTCGTCTCGCGGTCGATCCGGTGAACGGCCCGCACCGGCGGCTGCCGGCGTGGCTTCGCGCCGCGGGCTTTGAACCGCCTGGAGAGATACCGGCCAATCGCGTCGGGCACCATCTCGTCGAGCGTGGGCTGAACCTGCCGCCGGCGGGCCGGCCACGACTGTTCTTCGGAATGCCGCGTGGTGGTGATGCCCGTCGGCTTCTCGACCACCACCACCTCGTCGTCGAGATGCACGATGCGGATGTCATCGGCCTTCGGGGGTGCGGCGGCGGCGGCATCGAGCACCTTCACCACCTCGCGCTCCTTCAACCGCCGGGCCACATCGGTGCAGATGTTGCCGTGAATCATGACATGCCGCGATCGTACGAGCTTCTGCACGCGGCCCCAGCTCGCCCCGTCGAGCTTCGCCCGGAGAAATGCCGCGAGCGTCTGCCCTTTCTCGGCGGCCGTCACGTGATGCACCTTGCCCGGAGCTTGCTTCATGGACCGAGCGTACCACGTGGGGCGCGGGACGCTTGCCCCACATGCCTTGACCCTGTTCCGGGCGTTTTTATGATTTGTGGGGAGGCCTCACGACGGCAGCCTCCACGAGGCGTTCGCCGTTGCCCCCCGCGTGAGGACCTTTCAACCGTGCCCGGCACATGCGTCGTCGGTCTGCAGTGGGGTGACGAGGCCAAGGGCAAGCTCGTCGACATCCTGACCGAGCAGCACGAAATCGTCGTCCGCTACGCGGGCGGCGCCAATGCGGGGCACACGGTCGTCTCCGACGGGCAGACCTGGAAGCTGTCGTTGATCCCCAGCGGAATCCTCCGCGACGGCGTGGCCTGCGTTGTGACCGGCGGTGTGGTGCTCGACCCGGCCGCCGTCATCAAGGAAATCGACGGTCTCGAATCGCGGGGCGTGACGATCGCCGGCAAGCTGCTCATGAGCGACCGGGCCCATGTCGTGTTTCCCTGGCACGTGGCGGAAGACAAACTGCTCGACGGCAGCCTCTCCGGCGGCGAGCCGATCGGCACGACGGGCCGCGGCATCGGTCCCTGCTATCGCGACAAAGTGGGCCGCTCGCTCGCTATCCGGCTCGGCGACCTCTACCGGCCCGAGTTCCCCGCGCAGCTCGGTCACATCACGGCTCTCAAGGCAAAGCTGCTCGGCACCGAGTTCGACGTGGCTGCGATCCGCGAACAGTATCGACAGTATGCGGAGCGGCTCCGGCCCTTCGTCTGCGACACCACGGCGTACCTCCTCGATGCCGTCGAGGCCGGCCGCAAGGTGCTCTTCGAAGGGGCGCAGGGTGCGCTCCTCGACGTCGATCACGGCACGTATCCCTTCGTGACGAGCAGCAACTCCTCGGGCGTCGGCATCTCGAACGGCTCGGGTGTGCCCGGCCGCTGGATCGAGCGCGTGATCGGCGTCGTGAAGGCCTACTCAACGCGCGTCGGCGGGGGCCCGATGCCCACCGAGCAAGACAACGCCGTGGGTCAGCGGATTCGCGACCGCGGCAACGAATACGGCACCGTGACGCGTCGTCCGCGGCGTTGCGGCTGGTTCGACGCCGTGGCCGCCCGCTACACCGCCCGGCTCTCCGGCGTCGACGAATTGGCCGTGATGCTGCTCGA
>JBMLMS010000431.1:0-1715 GCA_049243925.1 Pirellulales bacterium | reverse complement strand
ATCTGCCCTCGAGCGGCACGCAGACGTTCGTCGCGATCACCGCCGTGCCCGAGCCGTCGACGCTCGTGCTGCTCGGCATCGGCAGCGCACTCGCCTGCTGGGCCGCTCGCCGCCGGCGGGCTTTACCGCGAACGCCTCACGGGGTTGCGCTGCCAGCACAGGCTTGAGCCCGACTCCTCTTGGCCTGGCTGCCTTAAGAAATATACTTGTGTGCAGTCATCAAGCCTGCGAAAAGGAGCCCTCGTCATGAGTCCGGTGAAAGAAACCATGATCGAGATCATCGGTCGGCAACCCGACGACAGCAGTTATGACGAGATTTTGCGGGAACTGGCTTTTGCCAGGATGGTTCAGAGGGGGCTCGATGACGTCACAGAAGGTCGGACTCGTAGCGACGAAGCCGTTGCCGAGGTGATTGACTCGTGGCGAAGGTAGCGTGGACCCTCGAAGCCATCCGCTGCCTCGAAGGCATCCACGAGTATATCGCTGCCGATAGTCGCGAGGCCGCGATTGGCGTCGTGCGCGGCATCTATGCCAAGGTGCAACTCCTGCGCACGCATCCCCGCCTCGGACAGCGTTACGAGCCGATTGCCGATCAGGAAGTTCGCGAGACTTCATACGGGCATTACCGGATTGCGTATCTAATCGTTGATGAGACGCACATCGAAGTCCTCGGCGTGTTCCATGGCCGCATGGATATCGATCGCTACCTGAGGTGAATGCCCTGAAGTGCGCGTTGGTTTGTCCGTCGCTCCGCAGGCTATCATGGTGGCATGAACGGTGATTCGACGCCCCGTGGCAGTCTGGCTTCCTGGCAACGGTGGGGCCTGCTCGAGGAGCGTTTCGGCACGTTCGTGCGGGCGAGCGACACCGCTTGGGCCAAGACGTTGTCGCCGGCCGAGCGGCTGGCAATCGTCGAGGATCTGTTCGGTGTGGCGTATGCGGCTCACGAACGCGCAGGCGACTGGGGCGCGGTCGACGATCTCGCCTGGCGCGAAACGCTTGCCGAACGCCGCCGTCTGGCGGCCGCCTTTCACCGACTCGACGAGGTCCAGCGTGGATGCGCGCCTCTGGCCGACGCTGGCTGATGCGATCGCGATGCTCGAATCGCACGGGCTGCAAGGCGCCCTGATCGGAGGCCTCGCAGTGTCGCTCCGCGGCCAGCCGCGCATGACGGTGGATGTGGATCTGGTCATCGAAGCCGGAGTCGATGATGCGTTGCGACTGATCACGAATCTTCCAGGAACGCCCTTCGAGCCCTTGTTTGCGGGCGTCGAGGAAGTCGTGGCCTCCGCCTTCATTCTGCCCCTGAGGCATCGCTCGACCGGAGTCCGTGTGAATCTCGCCATCGGCATGTCTGGGTTCGAGCGTGAGGCGATCGGCCGAGCGACGCGGATCGCGGTTGGGGCAGGCAGCGTGCCCGTGGTCGCCGTGGAGGATCTGCTCGTCATGAAGGCCCTGGCAGGACGTCCGCAGGACGAAGCCGATATTCGCGGCCTCGTGGATCTGCACCGCGAGTCGATCGACTGGAATCGCTGCCTCGCGACGGCAACTGCGCTGGGGTCCGCGATCGACATCGACATTGCCGGCCGGCTTCGCGTTGCCCGTGATCGGCGATCGGCAGAAGAAGCGGGACCGGGGTGATCACCGCCCGAGGCCTCAACGCTCGTGCTGCTCGGCATCGGTGGCGTGCTCGCCTGCTGGGCCGCCCGCCGCCG
>JBMLMS010000430.1:5608-6959 GCA_049243925.1 Pirellulales bacterium | reverse complement strand
AGCCCGCTGCCCGAGCCGCTCGCGCTGCCGTGGAACGAATCCTTCGGGGGCTACAAGTCGTGGGTCGAGTTGTAGGCAGCCACCTGGGGCCGCCAGGATTCACCTGACCACCCGCGCTCCGCCGCCCTTGATCTGCTTCTCGACCTCGGCCCGGGTGGCCATCGACGTGTCGCCGGGGGTCGTGCTCGCAAGCGCCCCGTGGGCTGCGCCATAGTCCACGGCCTTCTGGGGGCAGTTGAACTCCAGAAAGCCAAACGCCAGGCCGCTCGCGAAGCTGTCGCCGCCGCCCACGCGGTCGAGGATCTCGAGTTCCGGATACTTACGGCTCTCGTGAAAGATCCCGTCGTGCCAGAGGATCGCGCTCCAGTCGTTTTTCGTGGCGGTGATCACGCGGCGGAGCGTCGTGGCGGCCACCTTGAAGTTTGGAAACTCCTTGACGGCCTTCTCGATCATCTTCTTGAAGGCGTCGGTCTCGATCGACGAAATGGCGTGATCCACGCCCTCCACCTCGAAGCCGAGCGAAGCAGTGAAGTCTTCCTCGTTGCCGATCATCACGTCCACGTGCTTGGCGATCTCGCGGTTCACCTCGCGGGCCTTCGCCTGGCCGCCGATGCTCTTCCAGAGGCTCGGCCGGTAGTTCAGGTCGTAGGCCACGACAGTGCCGTGCTTCTTGGCCGCCTTGACTGCCTCGATCGTGAGGGCGGCCGTGGTCTCGGAAAGCGCCGCGAAGATGCCGCCGGTGTGGAACCAGCGCACACCGAGCGTGCCGAACAGGTGGTCCCAGTCGACGTCGCCCGGCTTCAGCTGGCTGGCCGCCGTGTTGCCCCGGTCGGGCACGCCCACCGCGCCCCGGATGCCGTAGCCGCGTTCGGTGAAATTCAGCCCGTTGCGCACGCTGCGGCCGATCCCGTCGTCAGCCCGCCACTGGATGAAATCGGTGCACACGCCGCCCTGCATGATGAAGTCTTCGATGAGGTGGCCCACTTCGTTGTCGACAAACGCGGTGACGACCGCCGTCTTCAGCCCAAAACACTTCCGCAGGCCACGGGCCACGTTGTATTCGCCGCCGCCCTCCCAAGCGTTGAAGTGCCGGGCCGTGCGGATGCGGCCCTCGCCCGGGTCGAGGCGGAGCATGATCTCGCCGAGCGAGACTTCATCGAACGTGCAGTTGCTTCGCGGTTTCAGCGGTAAGGCCATCGAGATTTCTCCGACTCAGATGTGGTTTCGATCGCACGTGGACGAGGCGCTCACGCTTTCCAAAAAGCCCGAGGCGTGAGCCGAAGGGAATACGCGTGGAGTCTTCGCCTCCGAGGCAGTCCTCTCGGCTTACGCCTCGGGCTTCCAGATGGGG
>JBMLMS010000430.1:1958-5508 GCA_049243925.1 Pirellulales bacterium | reverse complement strand
AGTCTTCGCCTCCGAGGCAGTCCTCTCGGCTTACGCCTCGGGCTTCCAGATGGGGGTCTTTTAGAGTGGGTCAGGCGGTGGGGAGAGTGTTGATGTTCAGTGCTGGTAATCCTGCTTCGTGGGCGATTTCGTTGAGGGCTTCGACTTCGGCCTTCGAGAAGAGCAGGCCGCCGGCTTTCTCGCTGCGGGCGGCGGCCTCGGCCTCGAGCTGGCCGGGGAGCATGCAGGCTTCGTTGCCATGGCCGAGGATGTCGGCGAGCACGGCCTTCACGTTCTCTGCCTGCGAGCGGCCTTTCGCGAACACGCCGCTCGAGATCGCATCAGGATGGATCACCTGAAAGAAGAATGCGCAGTTCTGCTTCTCGCCCGGCACGGCCGCCCGGCTGCGGAGCGTGGGGAGCGACCCGCCGATGAACGCGGCCACGATCTCGTTGATCAGCGAAAGCCCGTAGCCCTTGTGGTCGCCGAAGGGAATCAGCGACACGGCTTTGTCGGGGTCGGTAGTCGGATTGCCATCCTTGTCGACGGCGGCATTCGGCGGCAGCGGCTTGCCCTCGCGCTTGAGCTGCTGCACGCGGCCCATCGCGATCACGCTCGTCGCCCAGTCGATCACGATCGGGTAGCCGACGGCGGCCGTCGTCGGGAATCCCCACGAGTGCGGGTTGGTGCCGAGCGTCGGAAACTTGCCCTTGAACGGCACCACCTCCGCCAGCGACGCCGTGCAGTTGGTGTAGGCGATGTAGCCCCTCTTCGCGGCCTCCATCACGTAGCCGCCGCCCCACAGATAATGGAAGGCGTTGTCGATCGACACAGTGCCCGTGCCGTAGGTGTCGGCGAGCTTCATGCACGTCTCGATCGCCTCCCAGGCCACGGCCTGCCCGAGCTTCTTGTTGCCGTCCCAAATCTCGGCCGCCTTAAACCGCGTGGGCAGCTTCTTGATCGCCGCCTGCGGCGTGCAGCCCCCGGCTTTCGAGCCGAAGAGTTCGTCGAGGTGCAGGGCCTTGATCGCGTTGTGCGTGCGGATGCCATGCCGCGTGGCGGCAGTGGCGAGCTTCGCGGCATGCTCGGCTTCGGCGACATCGAAGCCCCGCTTGATGTACGCGCCACGGACGATCGCCTCGTGGGTGGCGACGGGCACGACGTGGAATGTTTCTGCCATCTGTTCAGACGACCTTCTTGATCGGGACTTCGGGATTCACCTGCGCGAGCGGCTTTTCGCCCCGCATGGCGTTGATCAGGTTGGTGACGGCGACCAACGCCTGTCGCTGCACGCTCTCGTGCGTCCGTGAGCCGATGTGCGGCGTGACGACGCAATTCGGGAGTTTGGTGAGCGGATGGTCGGCCCGCGGTGGCTCCTCGTCGAGCACGTCGGTGCCGTAGCCCCGCACGCGGCCGCTCTGGAGCGCCGCCGCGATGTCGGCCGTGTTCACGATCTCGCCGCGGGCGCAGTTAAGAATGATCACGCCCGGCTTCATCTTGGCGATCGAGTCGGCGCGGACGAGATCGCGGGTCTCCGGCGTGAGGTTCGTATGGAGCGACAGGTAGTCAGCCTGCCGGAACACGTCGTCGATCGAGGCGGCTCTCGGGATGCCGTGCTCCTTGGCGAACGCCTCGTCCCAGTAGACGTCGTAGCCGATCGGCTTCATCCCGAAGGCTTTCGCCCGGATTGCCACCTCCTTGCCGATCCGCCCCATGCCCACGATGCCGATCGTCTTGTCGAGCAGTTCGTGGCCGGTCTGCCGCTTCCAGCCGCCCGAGCGGGTCGAATCTGTGTGATAAAGAAAGTTTTTTTCGAGGGCGAGCAGGAGCAGGAACGTGTGCTCGGCGACGGTCGTATGGTTCACGCCCGGCGTAAAGAGGAGCGGGATTCCGAACTCCGTGCATGCCTTGACGTCGATCTTGTCGACACCGATGCCATACTTCGAAAGCACCTTCAGCCGCGGCCGGGCTTTTTCCAGTACGGTCCGCGTGATGGCATCATCGCCACAGATGTAGCCGTCGAAGTCGCCCACGAGTGCGAGCGTGTCGGCCTCGGAAAGCGGGCCGCGGGCCGTCATGAGTTCCCAGCCGGTGTCGGCGAGCTTTTTGTGGTGCTCGCCAGGGGTGTCTTGAAACGACGTGGTCGTGAGCAGGATGCGCGGCATCGTCGGGCCCCGGGAATGCGATCGAAAGCAGCATAGATACTGCCTTGCACGAATTTCGGCAATCGCGTGCGCGAAATCGGCACCCTGGCCTACAGCCGCCGCGCCCGCTCGGCGACGAAGGGCTGGAGCAGCGTCGCCGCCGTGCCATTCCACTTCCAAAGGTGGCAGAAGCGGCGCTCGGCTCCGCAGCCCGTCGTGCCGGTGCGGTGCAGCCAGAACGCCTCGCCCGCAGCGAGCGGATGCGCGGTGAATTCACCGTGTCGCGCTGCCGGCACGCTCGTTTTCACCCAGGTCCAGTGATTGAGATGGAGCAGGTGGTTGGGATCGGGATTCGCCTTCGTCCAGTCGCGATACTCTCGCTCGGTGACGGCCACGATCTGCTCGCGCACGCTGGCCCGCAGGGGCTCATCTCGGGCAAACGTCTCATCCACGACGTTGATGCCAACCGGCGACGTGGTGATCACGATCGCGGGGGAGGCATCGGCCTCGGGGCCGCACGATGCACGACGCTCCTCGAGCAACGGGAGCAGATCGTTATCGATCCAGAGCGCGAGATGCGCACCCAGGATCATGCGCTCGGCGGCAACGGCCGCCGCGGACGGCAGAGAAACGCCGGCGGGGCCCGCCGGGCCTGGGCCGCGTCGCGAAGCCGCGACACGTTGCCTCAGGCCGGCGAGCCACTCGCGGGTGACTGGTCTCATCGACCGAATTGCTGGCGGAGCCACTCGTTCTTGCGGCGCTCGAGCTCGATCAGCTTCGACACCGGTCCCTTGCGGGCGCCCTGAACTTCCTGGCGAGCTGCGCGGGTCTGCGAGGCATCGACCGTGCCCACGAGGAACATGCTGAAAACGATAGCGGCGAGGAAAGCGATACGCACCATGGAAACAACTCCTGTCGTTGCCGACGCTGGGGGAAGAACTGGGGGAAGGAACCGAAGGAAGAGCCGATTCGCGGAGGCAGAACGCCACTGCGGGTAGGACATGGAAGTTATCGACCGCGAAGCCTGGGTTCTTTGAGGAGCCTGGGCAAGGTCAGGTCGTGCGGCGTTTTCCGTCGGTGCGGGCAGGCGATGCCGTGAGCGGATCGTCGGGCCACGCGTGCTTGGGGTATCGGCGGCGCAGTTCCTTTTTCACCTGCGGGTAGGTGTTGGCCCAAAAGCTCGAGAGGTCATCGGTCACCTGCTGGGGACGGTGGTTCGGGCCGAGGAGATGGAGGAGCACCGAAACCCTGCCTCCGGCCACGCGGGGCGTCTCCCGAATGCCGAACAGTTCTTGGATGCGCACCGCGAGGATCGGCGGCTTTCCCGACTCATAGGCAAGGCGATGCCGCTTGCCTGTCGGCAGTTCGATCTCGGCGGGAGCCAGCCGTTCGATCTCCGCCAGCCGGTCGTAGCCGACGAGGGCCTG
>JBMLMS010000430.1:0-1858 GCA_049243925.1 Pirellulales bacterium | reverse complement strand
GGCTGATAGAGCAGCTCGTCGCTCGTGCGGAGATTCGCGGCAGCGAGCGGCTCCTCTGAAAGCCAGCCGGCCTCGACCGCCGACGCCTGTCGCACGCGGGCTTCGCCGCCGGCATCGTCGATGTCGATCGCCAGGAAGAGCGGCTCATGCCGCACCCGCGAGCCGCCGTCGAGCCGCACGCCCCGTCCGCCCACCATCGTGGCCCGGTCGGCCGCGCCCGGCCGCAGCCGGGCAACCCGATCGGGAAACGCCTCGAGCAGCGCCCGCATCAGGGCCGTGCCCGGATCAGCGGCCCGCGGGGCAAGCGTCGCGTCCACGAGCCGGTAAAGCTGCTCGGCCGTGCGCAGTACGGCCCGGGCTCCCCCGGTATGAAGCTCGAAATCGGCGTCATCGAAGCGGATGCCCTCGTGAAACGCCTGGAGAGCGACGACGCGGTCCACGACGTCGGACCGGGTGCGCACGTTGAGCCGGTCGCGCGGGCCGCGGTGTGCGTGGCTTCCCGCGCGGAAGGGGTCGCGCTCGGAGAGCAGCGCCGCGGCAATCGATGCCTCGCGGAGCACGCCGTGCGCGGCCCCGGCGAGCAGGAGCCGGGCCAGCCGTGGGTGGGCAGGCAGATGCACGATGGACCGGCCAAGCGCGGTGAGCCGATCCGAGGAATGACCACCTGCGGGCTCGAGGGCCCCGAGCCGCACGAGCAGCGTCTGCGCCTGGTGCACCGCCTCGGGCGAAGGCGCGTCGAGCCAGGGAAACTCGCCCCGCTCGCCCACGGCGAGCAGTTGCAACAGCGGCCCCGCGAAATCGCCCCGCGCGATCTCCGGCGTCTCCGCCTCCGGCCGATGATGATGCGCCGCCTCGTCCCACAGCCGCCAGCAGATGCCCGGTGCCGTGCGGCCAGCCCGCCCGGCCCGCTGGTCGGCCGAGGCCTTCGAGATCAACACGCGCTCGAGCCGCGGCAAGCCAGTGGCCGTGCTCACCCGCATCTGCCGCGCGAGCCCCGAATCGACCACGGCCGTGACGCTGGGAATCGTGAGCGACGTCTCGGCGACGTTCGTCGAGAGAATGATCTTCCGCCGGCCAAGGTCGGCGAGCACGCGGTCTTGCTGCTCCGGGGGCAGATCGCCGAAGAGCGGCAGCAAGGCGTGCCCCTCGCGGTCGGCGAGCGCCGCGAGAGCCTGCTCGCACCGCATGATCTCGCCCACCCCCGGCAGGAACACGAGCACGTGCCCGTCGGTCGCTCGGAGCGCGTCGGCGACCGCTGCCGACACCAGCTCGACGAGGTCGCGCTGCTCGCCGCGGCGGCCGTAGCGGATCTCGACGGGATACATGCGCCCCGTGGCCGACACGATCGGGCAGGGAGTGCCTGCCGCGGCCCCGAGCAGCTGGGCGACCGGCTCCGCCGCGAGCGTGGCGCTCATCACGACGATCCGCAGGTCGGGCCGCACGGTTTCGCGGGCCCGCAGCAAGAGGCCGAGCACGAGGTCCATTTCGACGGTGCGCTCGTGAAACTCGTCGAGCACGACGGCCGCGACACCCTCGAGCGCCGCGTCGTCGAGCAGCCGGCGAAGCATGATGCCGGTGGTCTCGACGATGAGCCGGGTGTCGCGGCCGACCTGCGAGTCGAACCGCACCTGGTAGCCCACCTCGCCGCCGAGCGGCACGCCGCGCAGCCGGGCGATCTGATGGGCCACGGCCCGGGCCGCGAGCCGCCGCGGCTGGAGGAGGATCACCTGAGTCGGCGCCGGCACGTCATCCAGGATCGCGGCCGGCACGAGCATCGTCTTGCCGGACCCCGGCGGCGCCGTAACCACGACGGCCCCGCCGCGCGACGCCGCCACGACGTCGCCGACAACGGCGGCGA
>JBMLMS010000429.1:0-24936 GCA_049243925.1 Pirellulales bacterium | reverse complement strand
GTTCCTCCAGGTACGTGTAGCCGCCGAGGCCTTCTTCGTAGAACCGCAGGAACTTGCCCGCCTCCTGGTCGCAGATCCGGCCCTCGCGGACGGCCTGCTCGATCGATTCGCGGAGCCGTTGCACGAGCTGGTTGGAGTCGAACTCGACGTAGTCGAGCACCTCGCGGACCGTGTCGCCCTTGATCACCGCGTCGAGGACCACGTCGCCCTTCGCGTCGGTGCTGACGTGCACGGCGTTGGTGTCTCCGAACAGGTTGTGCAGGTCGCCGAGGATTTCCTGGTAGGCACCGATCAGGAAGGCGCCCAGGTAATAGGGCTCGTTTTGGCAGGCGTGGAGCGGAAGCGTGCGTTTGACGTCGCGGCGGTCGATGAACTGGTCGATCTTGCCGTCGGAATCACACGTCACGTCGCCGAGCACGGCCGGCCGGCAGGGCCGCTCGTTGAGCCGGTGGATCGGCATCACCGGAAACAGCTGCTTGATCGCCCAGCTGTCGGGGATCGACTGGAAGAGCGAGAAGTTGCAGAAGTACGTGTCGGAGAGCGACGCCTCGAGGCCTTCGAGCTCCTCCGGCACGTAGTCCATCTGCTTGGCAAGCTTGAAGATCTTGCGGCAGATCGACCAGTAGAGATTCTCCACGGCCGACCGCTGATCGAGCGGCAGGTAGCCGCTGGCGAACAGGCTCATCGCCGTGTCGAGCGATTGCTGGGCGTCGTGGTAGCTCTCGAGCAGATTGCGGATGTTGATGTTTTGATAGGCCTCGAAGAGATCGTGGAGCGGCTGCTCCGCGTCGGCCGGCGGCTCCTTGAGGTCGCCGTTGCCCCCCTGCTCCGACACGCCGAGCACGCCGAAGATCAGCATGCTGTGATAGGCCACCACCGCCCGGCCGCTCTCCGAGACGATCGTGGGGTGGGGCACGCCCGCCTCGTCGCAGGCGTTCTGCACGTGGGAAACGACGTCGTTGGCATATTCCTGCAGGCTGTAGTTGACGCTCGACTCGAAGTTGGTCTGCGAGCCGTCGTAATCGACGCCCAGCCCGCCGCCCACGTCGAGATACCGCAGCCCCGCACCGCGCTTCACGAGCTCGGTGTACATCCGCGACGCCTCGTTCAACGCCGCCTTGATGTGGCGGATGTTCGTGATCTGGCTCCCCTGATGGAAGTGGAGCAGCTGCAGGCAGTCTTCCATGCCCCTGGCGGCGAGCGTGTCGAGGCCTTTGATCAGCTCGCTTGCGGTGAGCCCAAACTTGCTGCGGAAGCCGCCCGACGCCTGCCAACGGCCGCTGCCGCGCGTGGCGAGTTTCACCCGCATGCCGATCCGCGGCCGCACGCCGAGCTTCTCGGCATATTCGAGGATCAGGTGCAGTTCGGAGAAGCGCTCCACCACCGGGATCACGTGCCGCCCGATCTTCTGGGCCAGCATCGCCGTCTCGATGAACTCCGCATCCTTGAAGCCGTTGCAGATGATCGGCGTCTCGTTGTCGGCCAGCGCGATCACGGCGAGCAGCTCCGGCTTGCTGCCGGCCTCGAGCCCGAAGCGATACGGCTTGCCGAACTGCAGGACCTCTTCGACCACCTGCCGCTGCTGGTTCACCTTCACGGGATAGACGCAGCAGTAGTCGCCGCGATACCCCGACTCCTTCATCGCGGCGGAAAACGCACCGTGAATCTCTCCGAGCCGATGCTGGAGGATCTCACCAAACCGCAGCAGGATCGGCAGGTCGATGCCGCGCACCTGAAGGCGGTCGACGAGCGACTTGAGGTCGATGCTCTTCGTCGGATTTTTATCGGGATGGACGAGGAGATGGCCGTTGGGCCCGACGGAAAAATAGCCGTTGCCCCACCGAGCCACCTCATAGAGCTCGGCGGCGTCCGCCGAGCTCCACTGTTCGACGTCGAGATCGACTGCCATCTGCCACCCTCTGGAGCGGCGTCTGCACCGCCCTCCATGGGGCGGTGGACGCCGTACGAGAGAGTGTAGCGTCCCCGGCGGGTTAGGCGAACAGTTCCTTGATCACCTTGCCCGAGTTGGCGATCTTCATCGGCCGGCCGTTCTTGGCCGTGAACGTCGTTTCGAGCGAGATGCCGAGCGACTTGAGCACGCTCGCCATCACGTCCTGCGAGGTGTAGGGCTCGCCCATCACCTCCTTGCCGTCGGAACTCGTCTCGCCGACCACGACACCCCGTTTGAATCCGCCACCGCCCACCACCACGCTCCAGCTCCGGGCCCAGTGATCGCGGCCGCCATTGCCGTTGATGTTCGGCGTGCGGCTGAATTCACCCATCCAGATGATCGCCGTGTCGTCGAGCAGGCCGCGATCGGCGAGGTCCGAAACCAGCCCGCTCATCGCCTTGTCGAGCTCCGGCAGCTTCCGATCGGCAAGCGTCGGGAAGATGTTCTCGTGGTTGTCCCAGCCGCCGAGATCGACCTCCACGAACGGCACCCCGGCTTCCACCAACCGCCGGGCCATGAGGCAGCCTCGGGCGAAGCCGCTGCCCCCGCGCTCGCCGATGCCGTAGCGCTCGAGCACCTCCTTCGGTTCCTTGGCCACCTTGAAGGCTTCCATCTGCTTGCTCGTCATCAACTGCACGGTCTTCTCGAGGATCTTGGAGTGGTCTTCGGCCACCCCGCCCCGCTTCTCGCCGATGAACTTCCGTTCGATGGTGGCGAGCATCTCCAGCCGCTGCGACATCCGGGCCGGATCGATCCCCATGTCGAGGTTCCGCACGTTGCCGTTGGAGTCCACCACGAACGGCGCCCACGACATGCCCAGGAATCCCGGCCCGACGCTTCCGCTCCCTACCGAAACGAACGGGGGAATCTCGAGATCCGGCACCTGGTCGGCGAGTTCGTGGGCGATCACCGCGCCGTAGCTCGGATGCTCGACGTTGGGATTGGGGACGTAGCCGGTGTGCATGTAGTAGCGACCGCGCATGTGGTCGGCTTCGCGCGTGCTCATCGATCGCACGATCGACATGTGGTGCATCTGCTTGGCCATGAGCGGCATGTGCTCGCAGATGGCGACGCCGTCGGCCGAGGTCGAGATCTGCTTGAACTGCCCGCCCGTCGCGGCCCCCGGCTTCAGATCCCAGATGTCCATGGTGCTCGGGCCACCGCCCATCCAGAGCAGAATCGCCGACTTGTGCCGCTTTTTCATGTCGGACGCGTTGGCGAGGATCGAGTTTGTAAACGCGGTCGCCGGGGCGGTGAGCGCCGCGGCCCCCGCGAGATGGCTCATGAAATGACGGCGGCTCATGTCATGGGGCGTCGTGAACATTGCAAGTTTTCCTCTGTGGAATCAGGCCACCGGGAGGGTGGCCGCATCGAGCAAGCCGGCACGGGCCAGGGATGGCCGGGCCGGCGTGAAATTAGTGGTTGACGATGAATTCGTTGGAGTTGAGCACCGCCCACCAGATGTCCTGGAGGGCTCCGATCGCGTCGCCCTTGCGGTCGACGATGAGCTTGTTGGCCGCGGCCACCTCCTTGGCCGAGGGCTTGCGGGCGAGTGCGGCCAGATAGAGCGCGTCGATCTTGGCGGAGTTCTTGCCGCCGGCCGTGGCGACCCGGTCGAGAAACCCGCCCTTGCCGGTGCTGGTCGCGACCTTCACAAGGTCGCCGTTGAACATCATCAACACCTGCGTGATCGATCCGTTGAAGGTCGTCGCATCGTCCCCCTCGTCGGTACCGAAGGCGATGATGAACTGCCCGAGCCAATCGTCCTTCTTTTTGGCCGCCGCCTCTCCGGCCCGGCTCTGGTCGGCGGCCGTGGCGGTGAGCAGCGATTCATAAAGGTCTTCGGCCCGCATCTGCCGCAGGTAGAAGTGGGAGAACTTCGGCTTCTCGCCGAGCGTCGGGTCGTCCTTGGCGTTTTTGGCCGATACCCGACTCGACAGGCCATAGGGCTTCGAGAGCACGATCCAGCGGATGAGCTCTTTGAGGTCGAAGCTCTGCTCGCGAAACTGCTCCGCCAGCCCGTCGAGCAGTTCGGGATGCGAGGGCGGATTGTGCTCGCCGAGATCGTCGACGGGCTTCGTGAAGCCATATCCCAGGAAATGGGCCCACATCCGATTCACGATGGCCTTCGGCATGAAGGGGCTCGCCTTGATCAGCCGGGCCAGTTCCTGGCGACGATTCGTGCCATAGGCCTCACCGTTTTCGCTTTTTCCAGGCAGGTGGCCGTCCGGGTCGATATCCGTGCCATCGATGAATACGGGATAGGCGACCTTCTTGAGCCCGTTGCGCAGCTCGTAGTAGATCTCCGCCGCGTTCTCATCACCCCCCTCGCTCTTGAAGTCCTGATCGACCATCTCGATCGATTGGATGTCCATCGTCTGCTCGAACCGCCGCAGGGCCTCCGTCTGCCGGAAAAAGGCGTTCATCTCCCAAAACTGATTCTGCTTCCCCTTGTTGAACGGATGGTTGTGGCACTGCGTGCACTGCACCTGCACGCCGAGGAAGATCTGGGCCGTCTTGGCCGTGGCCTGCACGCCCCCCTCCTCCATCTTGCCCGAGAGAAAATTGGTGGCGCCGTTGAAGTTGTCGATGCCCTCCTTGTTGGTGTTCGACCCGGCCGCCGTCACGAGCTCCTCCATGAACCGGTCGTAGGGGACGTTCTTCGAGAAGGCCCGCCGCAGCCACTGCCGCATGCCCGGCCGGCTCACGTTGTCGTTCTCGACGTCGCGGCCGATGAGCACCGTGGTCCAGATGTCGGTCCAGTTGCGGGCATACTCGTCGACAGCGTCATCGCCCAGAAGACGTGCCACGAGGTCGGCCTTCTTCGTGGGGGACGAATCGCCTACGAACGCCTGGAGTTCATCGAGCGTCGGAATGCGTCCGATCACGTCGAGATGCACGCGGCGGCACCATTCTCCGTCGGTGGCCGCAGCAGAGGGCTCGAGTTCGGCGTCGGCCCAGCCGGCAGAGACCTGCTCGTTGATGAATTTGACCTGGGGAATGCCGAAGCTTTCGTCGCCGGCACACCACGCCAGCCGGCCCGTGGCAGCCCAGGCCACCACCAGCATCGCCGCCCACGTCAGCCGCACCCGTGTCATGAATCCGAAGCCCTCGAAGATGTCCGCCGGCCGATCGTATCGACCGCCATCGGACATTCTATTCGCGGCCGGATGCCGGGCCTATTCCGCGACCTCCGGCTGGCCTCAGCCGCGGGCTTTCGAGGCCCGCGGAGGCCGGGCAGCCACCACCTTCGGAGCGGGGGCTCGCTCGGCACCGGTCTCGCCGCCCACGAATTCCAGCACGGCCCGAGGGCCGGCATCGCCGAGCCGCGGGGTGGCCAGTTTCAAAATCCGCGTATACCCGCCGGGACGATCGACGAACCGGGGGGCGATCTTCTCGAACAACACGCGGGCTGCCTGCTTGTCTCCGAGCAGGGTCACCACCCGCCGCCGGGCGGTCACCGCCGGCGCCGATGCCGCAGCCCACTTGCGCCACTGTTCACCCTGCCGCCACTTCTTCCAGTCTGCCGAATCGCGGTTGGCTGTGGTGGAGAATTCGCGGGCCCGTTCGGCGGCGACCAGACCACGCTTGGCGATCGTGATGCACCGCTCCACGAGCGGCCGCACCTCCTTCGCCTTGGCGACGGTGGTGATGATGCGGCCCGGAGTGGCGGGAGCCCCGACCTCGTCGACTTCGACCTCGCGCTCGGTGAGCATGAGAGCCGAGGCGAGATTGCGGAGGAGCGCCCTCTGGTGAGAGGGGCTACGGCCGAGCACGCGGCCTTTACGACGATGGCGCATGAAAAGAATCCTGAAAACGAGACGCGAGTGATATCGATATGGGAAGTGAACTCTGCCCGCCGGCTGCGGGCGTGACGAACCGGATCAAGCGTCGGCCGCGGAGGCCACCGGCATTCCGAGCCGGAGGCCGTGCTCCTGCAGCTTCTCTTCGATCTCCTGCAGCGTCGTCTCACCGAAGTTACGAACCTCGAGCAACTCTTCACGCGTGCGCGACACGAGGTCACGAAGCGTTTGAATGCCCTCCTCGTGCAGGCAGTTGTTGGCACGCAACGACAGCTTGAGATCCGACACCACCATCCCGAGCCGGCTCTCGAGCGGGGCCTCGATCGAGAGCACGTTGGCAAAGGCGGGGAGATTCACCGCCGGGCCCGGCTTGGCATAGCCGACGAAGGGGTTGAGGTGCTTGCGGAGAATCTTGGCGGCTTCGACGAGCGCCATCTCGGGCGTCACGGTGCCGTCGGTCCAGATCTCCATGGTCAGCTTGTCGTAGTTGGTCTTCTGGCCGACACGGGTCTCCTCGACCTCGTACCGCACGCGAGTCACCGGGCTGAACACGGCGTCGACCGGAATGATGCCGATCTCCTGCGCCTCGGGGCTGTGCTCGCTCGCCGGCACGTAGCCGCGGCCGTTTTCCACCACCATCTCCAGCTCGAACGGAACGTCGTCGGTCAGGGTGGCCAAAACGAGGTCCTTGTTCACGATCTCGACGGCGTCGTCGGTCTGAATGTCGGCCGCCGTCACTGGGCCTTTCGTGCTCTTCTCGACCCGAATGACGCGGGTGGAGTCGCTGTGGTTCTTCACGACCAGGCTCTTGATGGCCAGGACGATGTCCGTGATGTCTTCGAGCACACCCTTGATCGTCGTGAACTCGTGGAGCGCACCGCCGACCTTGATCTGCGTGACGGCGCTCCCCTCGAGACTTGAGAGAAGCACGCGACGCAGGCTGTTGCCGACGGTCGTGCCAAACCCGCGCTCGAAAGGCTCGGCCATGAACTTGCCGTACGTGGAAGACAGCGACTTGGAATCGGCGGTGACCGAACCGGGCAGCTCGAGGCCGCGCCAACGGATGTGCATGAAAGGCTCCTTCGTTCAGTGGTTGCTCGACCGGCGCCTGGGCGCCTCGGTCACTTCGAACACAATTCGATGATCAGATTCGCCTGCACCGGAATCGACACGTCTTCGGCGGTCGGCAAACGATCCACCCGCCCCTCGGGAATCGGCCCGTCGACCCGCGACAGAAACTCGGGGACGTCACGCCGCGTGTCGGAGATCGCCGCGAGCACCAGTTGCAGGCTCTTGGATCGATTCTTCACGCGAATGAGGTCGCCGGCCTTCACGAGATAGCTCGGCACGTCGAGCCGTCGGCCATTCACCGTGATGTGGCCGTGCATCACAGCCTGACGGGCGGCCGAACGCGACGCGGCGAATCCCATGCGATGCACGACGTTGTCGAGCCGCCGTTCGAGCAGTTGCATGAGCGTCTCGCCGGTGTTGCCGGTGCCGCGCTCGGCCCGGGCGAAGTAGGTGCGAAACTGCCGCTCGAGCACGCCGTAGTAATGCTTGACCTTCTGCTTCTCACGGAGGTGCAGACCGTAGTCGGTGGGCTTGCTCCGCCGCTTCTGCACCATGCCCGGGGGCGTGGCGCGGCGCTCGAAGGCACACTTCGGGGTGTCGCAGCGGCTCCCCTTGAGAAACAGCTTGAGGCCGTCGCGACGGCAAAGGCGGCAGACAGGTCCGGTGATGCGTCCCATGGTTCCTTGTTACTTCCGTATCCTGCGAAATGCTCGTGATGAGGGGGGGGTGTCGTGTCGGGCCGGCCGCGAACTACACGCGGCGCTTCTTCGGCGGTCGGCAGCCGTTGTGCGGCAGCGGCGTGATATCCTCGATGCTCTTCACATTCATGCCGGCGGCCTGCAGGGCCGTGATCGCGCTTTCGCGGCCGCTCCCCGGGCCACGAACCCGCACTTCGAGTTCCTTCACGCCAAACTTGGCGGCCTTCTCGGCGGCCTGCTGGGCCGCACACTGGCCGGCGAAGGGCGTGCCTTTTCGGCTTCCCTTGAAGCCACAGGTGCCACCGCTCGCCCAACAGAGCGTGTCGCCCCGGGTGTCGGTGATCGTGACGGTCGTGTTGTTGAAGCTCGCCACGATGTAGGCGATGCCCGCCGTCACGCTCTTCTTTTTGGTCTTGGTCGTCTTGGTTGACATATCCGTGCTCGTGTGTGTGCCGTCGGCAGGCCGACGTTACTTGAGATCCTTCACGCCCTTCTTGCCTGCGACGGTCTTCTTCGGGCCCTTGCGAGTGCGGGCGTTGGTTCGGGTGCGCTGGCCACGCACAGGCAGGCCTCGGCGGTGCCGCAGCCCGCGGTAGCTGCCGATGTCCTTGAGCCGCGAGATGTTTTGCGACACCTGGCGACGCAATTGCCCCTCGACGACGTAGTCTTTGTCCATCAGGGCGGCCAGACGGGCGAGCTCGTCCTCGTGCAGATTGCGGGCGACGCCTTCGGGATCGACGCCGGCCTTGTGGCACAACTCGCGGGCCACGCGGGGGCCGACGCCGTACAAATACTGCAGGGAAAAGATCGTCTTCTTTTCCGAGGGAAGGTCGACGCCGAGGAGACGGGGCATGGATGAAATCCGCTGGGGTCAGGAATGCACGGTGAACCGAATGGATCCGGGAGCAACGACGGGGCCACGGAATCGTGAGCCCGATCGTGTCTGCCGCTTGCGAGGCGCCGATCGGCCGATCATCACCCCTGCCGTTGCTTGTGACGGGGGTCGGCGCACACGACGAACACGACGCCGCGGCGTCGCACGATCTTGCACTTTTCACACATGCGACGGACGCTGGCGCGAACCTTCATACGCGAGTCCGTGGTGACTACCGACCACGCCTTCACAGGAACAGGGGGGGACGAACGGGGAGCCTCGGAGTATAGGAAGCGACTGAGGCGGTTCCAAGGGGGTGGCGTGAGGCCCGGAATTTTCCGCTCCCACGGTCCACGCGGGCCCTCAGGCGGCGCTGCCGACCGTCTCTCCGGCGGCCGGAGCGGCCGTCAAAACGACCGGTCCGGTCTCGGTGATCGCCACCGTGTGCTCGAAATGGGCGCTCGGCCGGCCGTCGAGCGTGGCCTGGGTCCAGTGATCCGGGAGTGCCCGCACCTTTTTCGAGCCCATGTTCACCATCGGTTCGACGGCGATCACCAGGCCCGGCTCCAGTTCGAAGTCGTGATTCCGCCGAAAGGCGGGGGTGCAGAAATTCGGCACCTGCGGATCCTCGTGCATCTTCCGGCCGATGCCGTGGCCGACGAAGTTCTCGACAACCGAAAACCCGTGGTCGCGAACATACTTCGCCATCTCCGCAGCGACGTCACTCCACCGATTACGCACCCCCATCAGCTCGATCGCGAGCGCCAGCACGCCGGCGGTGCAGTCGAGCAGGCGGCGTGTTTCCGGGGCGATCGGCCCCACGGCGTAGGTCACGGCCGAGTCGCCGCACCAGCCATCCACGCTGCAGCCGGTGTCGACGCTGACTACGTCGCCCGCCACCAGCACCCGCGCACCGGGAATGCCGTGCACCACCTCGTCGTTGACCGACGTGCAGCAGACGGCTGGAAACGGCACCTTCCCCGGCACACCCTTGAACAGCGGCACCGCGCCGTGCTGGGCGAAGAAGCCCTCGATGGCGCGGTCGATGTCGGCCGTGTTGATTCCCGGGCGGACGATGGACGACACCAGCTGATGGGCACCCCAGACCACGAGGCCCGCGCGACGCATCGCCGCGATCTCGCGAACAGAACGAAGATTGACCACCGGGCAGACACCTGAAGGCGAAAAGGAGCGGGGATTCGAGCCGCTGATTATACCCCGGGCCGCGGCGGGTCGCGACGCCCCTGGCGTGCCCGCACCCGGCGATCACGCGCGAAGCGTTCGAGCGCCGCCTGCACGCGCTCGAAGATCTCGTCGGCCGTACCGAGCCCGTCGATGCTCGCAAGCTTTCCCTGCCGGTGGTAATAGTCGAGCAGCGGCGCCGTCTGCACCTCGAAGCTGGCGATCCGCTTGGCGAAGATCTCCGGATTGTCGTCCGCCCGCTTCCGGGCGAGCATCCGCCGCACGAGCTCGTCCCGCGGCACCGCCAATTCGATCACCCCGTCGACGCTCATCGCCCGCCGCTCGAGAAGCTCGTCGAGGGTGGCCGCCTGCGGCAAGGTGCGGGGAAACCCGTCGAGCAGGCAGCCGTCACGGCAATCGGCTGCCTCCAGCCGCCTAGTGACCATCCCGAGAATGATCGGGTCGGGAACGAGCTGGCCCTGCTCCATGGAGGCCGCCGCCTGCACGCCCTCCGCAGTGCCGGCCCGCACCGCAGCCCGCAGCATCTCACCGGTCGAGAGATGGGGCACCCGCAGGTGCTCGACCAGTTTCTGGCACTGCGTGCCTTTTCCTGCGCCGGGCGGTCCGATGAGGATGATCCGCATGAGACGTCCGCTGGAACGGATGCGGCAGCGGAACGGCGGATGGCACGCACGCTCCCGCGGGAGCCAGTTCCTCGGCCACCGCGCTGGCCTGTCCGATCAGGCTTTCTCCAGGAGACCGGTGTAATTTCGCATCACCAGGTGGCTGTCGATCTTTTGCACCAGATCAAACGCCACACTCACGGCAATGAGCAGCCCCGTGCCGCCGTAAAAACTCGCAATCTGGGCGGGGATGCCCAGGGCTCCACCGACGATCGTGGGAATGATCGCCACGAGCGCCAGGAATGCCGCCCCCACGTAGGTGATCCGCTCCATCACCCGCTCCAAAAAATCGGCCGTCCGCTTGCCGGGCCGATAGCCCGGAATGAACGCGCCGAAGTTCTTGAGGTTGTCGGCCATTTCCTTCGGGTTGAAGGTGATCGCCGTCCAGAAGTAGCAGAAGAAATAGATCAGGGCGACGTAGAGCACGTTGTAGAGAAACGACTGACCCCGCGTAAACGAATCGTGAAGCGAGCCGAGCACGGCACTGCCGGGATTCGCGTTGTGCAGATACTGAAAGAGCATCTGCGGGAAGAGCAGCAGCGAGCTGGCGAAGATGATCGGCATCACGCCCGCCTGGTTGACCCGCAGCGGAAGATACTGCCGCGTGCCGCCGTAGACCCGGCGGCCGCGCACGTGCTTGGCGCTCTGCGTGGGAATGCGGCGCTGACCCTGCGTCATGAACACGACGCCCGCCACCACGCCCACGAACAGGGCCGCGAGCACGAGCAGCGTTTCGATGCCGAGCTTGCCGCCGCCGCCGCCGAGTTCCCAGCTGGTGTCGCTGCCGAGCTCGACGAGGGCGCTGGGCATCGCCGCGAGAATGCCCGCCATGATCAGCAGGCTGATGCCGTTTCCGATGCCGAACTCGTCGATCTGTTCGCCGAGCCACATGAGGAACACCGTGCCGGCGGTCATCGTCATCACGGCCACGAACTGCCACATGAAGGGCAGCCTGCCATCCACCAGAAAGCTCGACTGGATGAGCGGCATGTCTCCGACCCGTGCACTGGAGAGAAATGCCACGTAGGCCCAACTCTGCACGACGCAGATCACCACCGTGGCGTACCGCGTGTATTCGTTGATCTTCTTGCGGCCCGCTTCCCCCTCCTTCTGCAGCCGCTCGAGCGGCGGCCAGACCGTGGCCAGGAGCTGAAAGATGATCGATGCCGAGATGTACGGCATGATCCCGAGCCCGAAGATCGTGGCCTGCGACAACTGGCTCGCGGAAAACACGGCGACCGTCTTGAGCAGGTCGCCGATGCCCCCGGCCTCCTCCGCGAACGCCGTCATCGCCTTGGGGTCGACGATCGGCAGAGGCACCTGCCAGCCCACGCGATAGATCGCAAGCAGGCCGAGCGTCAGCAGGATCTTTTGACGCAGCTCGGGGATCGTGAAGATGATCCGAAGTTTTTCCAGCACGAGACCGACTCCTTTGGTGCCCAGATGCCGTCAGCGTACAGCGCCGATGGCCTCGCTACCCAGTCGGCTTTTTCCGTGCCGGCTTCTTCTTTCCCTTTTCCACGGGAGCCGCACCGGACAATTGCGTGACGGTGCCACCCGCGGCCTGGATCTTCTCCCGGGCCTGGGCGCTGAAGTGATGCGCGGAAACCTTCAACGACTTGGACAGCTTGCCTTCGCCGAGAATCTTGAGCTGGTGCCAGATCCCCTTGGCGAGCCCCGCCTCTTTGATCGTCTTCGGCGTGACCTCGGCGTTGGCCGGGAAGCACACCTCGAGATCGTCGACGTTGACCGCCGCCACGATCAGCCCGTGCCGATTGTTGAACCCGCGCTTCGGAATCTGACGGATGATCGGCATCCGTCCACCCTCGAAGATGGCCGGCGACGACCAGCCGGCGAGCTGCCCCTGGCCCTTGTTGCCGCGGCCGGCGGTGCGGCCCTTGCCGGAGCCCGGACCGCGACCCACGCGCATCCGCTTCTTGTTTTTGTGCACGCCACGATTGACGTCGCTGATCTTCATGATGATTCCTCGACTGAGCCCCTCGAGGGGCGTGATGAACGATGGATGCTCTGCAGGGTTACGACAGCGAGACGCCGCGGAGCCGCTCGACGTCGGCCTTCGTCCGCAGCTGCTTGAGGGCCTCGAGCGCTGCCTTCACGAGATTGACGGGATTGGTGGATCCGTGGGCCTTGGTGAGCACGTCGCGGATGCCCGCCGATTCGCACACGGCACGAACCGCCGCTCCTGCAATGATGCCGGTGCCGGGGCTCGCCGGCAGGAGGATCACCTTCGCCGTGCCACTCGTGCCTTCCACCCGGTGCGGAATCGTGCCGGCCTCGACAGGCACCTCGATGAGATTCTTCATGCCGTCTTTGATCGCCTTCTCGACGGCCGGGGGCACTTCGTTGGCCTTGGCATAGCCGCAGCCCACCTTGCCGCGGCCATTCCCCACGACGACGAGGCCCGCAAAGCTAAATCGCCGGCCACCCTTCACCACCGTGGCGCAGCGGCGAACCTTGACCACCTTTTCGGCAAACTCGCCGCTCATCCGCTCGCCCGAGCCGCCTCGATCGCCGCCGCGTGATTCCCGCTCTCTGCTTCCGGTCGACACTGGATTCATACTCCCGAGGAATTGAGGTGGCTCAGAATTCGAGGCCGGCAGCGCGGGCCGCATCGGCCAGGGCGGCGACTCGGCCGTGGTAACGGAATTCACCGCGATCGAAGCAGACCTGCTTCACACCGGCTGCCACGGCCCGTTCGGCCACGGCCCGGCCGATCGCTTCGGCAGCCTGCTTGTTGCCGCCAAACCCGACCGACCCGCGGATCTGCTTGTCCATCGTGCTGGCCGACGCGAGCGTGCGACCGGTCGAATCGTCGATCACCTGGGCATAGATGTGCTTGTGCGTCCGAAACACCGCCAAACGGGGCCGCTCCGCGGTGCCGTGCATATGCCGGCGCACGCGATGGCGGCGCCGCAGACGCTGGCGAAGAATGGTGCGGGCGTGATCCATGGAATCCTCTTGCTGCTGCTGACGTGGATGCTATTTGGTGACGGCCTTACCGGCCTTCCGGCGAACCTGTTCGTTCTCGTAGCGGATGCCCTTGCCCTTGTAGGGCTCCGGCTTCCGCAACGAACGCACTTCGGCCGCGAACTGGCCGACGAGTTGCTTGTCGATTCCCTTGATGACGACATGCGTCTGGTCGGGGCACGTGACGTTCAGGCCGGTCGGAATCGGCACCTGCAGTTCGTTGGCGAAGCCCACGCGCAGCTGGAGCACGTTTTTCTGGATCGCGGCGATGTAGCCCACGCCCACGATCTCGAGCTTCTTTTCGAAGCCCTTGGTAACCCCCTCGACCATGTTGGCCGCGAGGGCCCGGGTGAGCCCGTGCACCGACCGAGACACGCGGGTGTCGTCGGCCCGCTTCACGGTGAGCAGCCCGCCCGCCTGGTCGATCTCGACGCCGACGGCCGGATGCAGAGGCTGCTCGAGCTTGCCGAGCGGCCCTTCGACCTTGAGCGCGCCGGCCTCGAGAGCCGCCTTCACGCCCTTCGGAATCTGAATGGGAGCCTTGCCGATACGAGACATTGCTGACTTGCCTTTCTGACTACCACAACTCGCAGAGCACTTCGCCGCCGAGCTTCCGCTGCCGAGCCTCGCGGTCGCTCACCACGCCGCTCGACGTGGAGAGAATCGAGATGCCCAGGCCGCCCAGGATCGGCTTCAACAAGGCCGACCGGCTGAAGACCCGCCTGCCCGGGGAGCTGACCCGCTTGATATGCCGAATCAGCCGCTCGCCGTTGGGCCCATACTTGAGCTCCAGCTGGAGCTTCGCCACCGGCTCCGACTCCACCTCGCGCCAGTCCCAAATAAAGCCTTCGCGCTTGAGCACGTCGGCGACGCCGCGCTTCACCTTCGAACTCGGCAGCTCCACGGTGGCGCGTTCGACGCGCACCGCGTTACGGATGCGGGTGAGCATGTCGGCGATGGGGTCGGTCATCATGTCGCAGGAGCCCCTTGAAACTTGAAAAAACGGATGCTTGACAACCCGTCAGCGGAAAAAAACGACGAACTACCTTCGTTGCCCATTTACCAACTGGCCTTTCGGACGCCCGGAATGAGCCCCTGATCGGCCAGCTTCCGGAAGCAGATCCGGCACGTGCCGAACTTGCGGTAGACGGCACGGGGCCGTCCGCAGAGCATGCAGCGATGCACCTGCCGCGTGGAGAACTTCGGCGGACGCTTCGCGGCCGCGATTTTCGACTTGCTCGCCATACTCGATTCCAGTGCCGTCGGCCGGAAAGGGCCGTGCTCGTCAGATCGAACCGATGCCGCTACGCCGCGGCACCGCCATCCTCGTCATCCTTCTTGAGCGGAACGCCCATCGCCCGGAGAAACTCCCGCGCCTCGTCGTCGGTGCGGGCCGTGGTCACGAGCGTGATGTTCATGCCCTGTGGCCGCGTGAACTTGTCGGGGTTGATCTCCGGAAACACCATCTGTTCGGAAAGCCCGAGGCTGTAGTTGCCGTGCCCGTCGAACGCGGTGCTCGACAGCCCGCGGAAGTCGCGCACCCGGGGAAGCGCGACCGACACGAGCCGATCGAGAAACTCGTACATCCGCCGGCCACGGAGCGTGACCTTGCAGCCGATCGGCAGATTCTCCCGCAGCTTGAAACCCGAGACGGCCGCTTTGGAGAGCGTCGCGATCGGCTTCTGCCCCGTCACCTGGGCGAGGGCGCCGAGCGCCTCCTCGAGATACTTCTTTTCGGTGACGGCCACGCCCACGCCCATGTTCACCACGATCTTCTCGAGCTTCGGAATCGCGTGGGGGTTGGTGCGGGAGAGCGCCTGACCGAGCGCGGGGCGCACGGTATTCACGTAGTGCTCGAGCATCCGCGGCGTGCCGGCCGGGCCGGGAGCAGCCACTGCCGCTTTGGTTTTCTTCGCCATCGAAACGTTCCTCAGGTCGCTGATCCGGTGTGAGTCGCTGGTCCGTCGTGCCGTGTCTGGTGATTACTTCTGTGGTTACTTCTTGGCCGTCGCCTTGGCCGCCTTCGGCCGCTTGAGCGCGCCCAGGTCGGCACCGCACTTCCGGCAGGCCCGGAAGCGGCCGCCGTCGGCAGCCACCTTCACGCCGAGCCGCGTCGCCTTGCCGCACGAGCCGCACACCACCAGCACATTCGATGCGTCGATCGGCATCTCCTTGCTGAGCCGGCCGCCCTGCTGGTTTTTCTGACTCCGCTTCACGTGGCGATAGACGCGATTGACGCCCTCGACCACGAGCTTGCTCCTCTCCGGCAGGACAGAGAGCACCTTCGCCCGTGTGCCCTTGGCATTGCCGGATTTCACTTCGACGAGATCACCCGATCGGATCAGCATCACACCACCTCGCTCGCCAGGCTGACGATCTTCATGAAGTTGCGGTCGCGCAGTTCACGGGCGACCGCACCGAAGATGCGGGTGCCTTTGGGATTCTTGTCGTTGTCGATGATCACGCAGGCGTTCGTGTCGAACTGCACATAGCTGCCGTCGTCGCGGCGTGTGGGCCGCTTGCAACGGACGATCACGGCCTTCACGACGGCCTTCTTCTTGACCTCGCTGCCGGCGATCACGCTCTTCACGCTGCACACGATGATGTCGCCGAGGCCGGCGGTCCGCTTGCGGCTCCCACCGAGCACCTTGAAGCACATCACTTCCTTCGCGCCGGTGTTGTCGGCCACGACGAGCCGGGTCTGCATCTGGATCATGTCGCGGTCCCTTCTTGGGCGATGGGCCGGCCGGAGGCAGCGGCCTCTTCGGCGCGGGCGGCCGTCTCACGCAGTTCCGTGGCCCGGGCACCGCTGCGGAGCGAGGCCACGTCGACAGCGGTGCTCTTGGCGACGACCCGCACGAGCTCCCACCGCTTCAGCCGGCTGCGCGGCCGGCATTCGATGATCTCCACCGTGTCGCCGAGCTGCGATTCCTCGCTCTCGTCGTGCACGTGGCACACCGTGCGGCGGTGCTGGATGCGGCCGTACTTCGCATGCCGAATGACGCGCGGAATCTCCACTCGGCGGGTCTTGGCCGAGGCGGCGCTCGTCACGGTTCCTGTTTCGATTCGCTTGGGCATTGGGGCAAATTCCTGGTTAGGTGGCGCTCGCGGCGGCCTCGCCGGCGGCCTTTTTCTGCCGTTCAGCGAGGATGGTCTGGCACCGGGCGATCGTGCGGCGATTTTTCGTCAGCTCAGTCGGGGCGGCGAGCTTCTCGGTCTGGGCTTTCAGCTTGAGCCGAAACAGCGCCTCGGCTGCGTCCTTCCAGACCAGCTTGATCTGCTCGTCGCTCATGTCGCGAATGTCTCGTGCCTTGGTGGTGCTCATCAGATCACTCCTTACATTGCCCGCCGTTTCACGAACCGCACCCGAATCGGCATCTTGTGCGCGAGACGGGCCATGCAGACCCGCGCCGCTTCTTCCGACACGCCACCGATCTCGTAGAGAATGGAACCCGGCTTGATGACCGCGGCCCAAAACTCCGGTTCGCCCTTGCCCTTCCCCATGCGGGTTTCGAGCGGGATCGACGTGATCGATTTGTGGGGAAACACGCGCACGTAGAGCCTGCCCTCCGTCCGGAGGTATTGCTGGGCCGCGATCCGGCCAGCTTCGATCGTCGCGGCAGGCAGCCACCCCGGCTGTTCGGCCTGGAGGCCGAAGTCGCCGAAGACGACGCGGTTGCCGCGCGAGGCATCACCTCTTATACGACCTCTTTGGCTTTTTCGGTGCTTGACCCTCTTGGGCATCAGCGCCATCGCCATTCTCCTCGTACATGCCTTGGTTGACCCACACTTGAATTCCGATATTGCCCTGCGCGGTGGGAGCCTCGCAGAACCCGTAGTCGATCTTGGCTCGCAGCGTCGACAGCGGCATGGCGCCGGCGATCGACTTCTCGCAGCGCGACATCTCCGCTCCGCCGAGCCGTCCGGCGAGCTGGATCTTCACGCCCTTCGCACCCGCGTCCATGGTCGTGTCGATGGCCCGCTTGAGCGTCCGCCGAAATGCCGCCCGCTTCGTGAGCTGGTCGGCGATGTCCTCGGCGATCAGTTGGGCCTGGATCTCGGGCCGCGAGACTTCCTCCACCTTGAGATTCACCCGGCGGCCGAGCAGTTGCTGCAATTCATCCTGCAGGCGGTCGACCTCCTGCCCCTTGCGGCCGATGATCACGCCCGGCCGGGCCGAGTGCAGGATCACCTTCACTTCGTCGCGGGTCCGCTCGATTTCCACCTTCGGAATGGCCGCGGCGCGGTACTTCGTCTTGAGGAACTTGCGAACCTTGAAGTCCTCCATGAGGAGGTCGCGGAAATCCTTCTTCGCGGCATACCAACGGCTCTTCCACGGCTCGGTGATGCCGGTGCGGAAGCCGGTGGGATGTACTTTTTGACCCATGATGAAGTGCCTTTTGCTTCCTCGGTGTCTTTTTTCGGCTATTCGGCGCTGTCGAGCGCCACCTTGATATGCGACATCCGCCGCTTGATCCCGAACGCCATTCCTCGGGCCCGGGGACGAATCCGCTTGAACATCGGCCCCTCGTCGATCCGGGCGTCGACCACCACGAGGTCGTCGACACCGGTGGCCTGGGCGTGCTCTGCATTGCCCAAGGCACTCTTGATCACCTTCTCGAGCATGCGGGCGCCGCGGTGCGGCTGAAACCGCAGGATGTCGAGCGCCTCGTCGGCAAACTTGCCGCGCACGAGGTCGGCCAGCGCCCGCACCTTGCGGGCACTGATCCGGGCGTATTTATGAGTGGCTGTGTAAGGCATGGATCACCTGGTTTCTGACGTCGAGCCTACTTGCCGGCCGGGGCTGGCGTGGCTGCTTCCTTCACCTTGCCGCCATGGCCGCGGAACGTACGCGTGGGGGCGAACTCGCCGAGCTTGTGCCCGACCATGTCTTCGGTGACGAACACCTTCATGTGCTGCTTGCCGTTGTGCACCATGAACGTGAGACCGATGAACTCCGGCACCACCGTGCACGACCTCGCCCATGTCTTGATCGGATCCCGCCTTCCGCTCGAAAGCTGGGCCTCGACCTTGCCGTACAGGCGGGGGTCAACGAACGGACCTTTTTTTGCGCTGCGTCCCATGGTTCATTCCTACCTAGCGGAGCTTGAATTAGCGGAGTTTGAGTTGTCCGTAGCGGCGGCTCTTGCGGCGCCGCAGAATCGCGGTGCTCGAGGGCTTGCGAGGCTTGCGGGTGCCGCCACCCTTGGCGCTCTTGCCCGTGGGGCTGACGGGGTGTCGGCCGCCCTTTGTGCGACCTTCGCCACCGCCGTGCGGATGATCGATGGGATTCATGGCCGTGCCACGCACGTGCGGCCGAATGCCCATCCAACGCTTACGGCCGGCCTTGCCGAGCACCACGTTCATGTGCTCCGAGTTGCCGATGGCGCCGATCGTCGCCCGACAGGCAGCCGGCACTCGGCGAATTTCGCCGCTCGGGAGCGTGAGCTGGGCCCACTGCGACTCCCGAGCCACGAGCACAGCCGACGAGCCAGCCGACCGGCAGAGCCGCCCGCCCCGTCCTTCTTGGAGTTCGATGTTGTGAATCTGCATGCCGAGCGGAATCGCCGACATCGGCAGGCAGTTGCCCACCTCGGGAGCCGCATCGGCACCACTCATCACCTTCGCGCCGACCTTCAGCCCCTCGGGCGCGAGAATGAACCGCTTCTCGCCGTCGGCATAGTGCACGAGCGCCACTCGACAGGTGCGATTGGGGTCGTACTGGATCGAATCGACCTTGCCGGGCACGCCGTCTTTGTTGCGCCGGAAGTCGATGAGGCGGTAGTGCTGCATGTGGCCGCCACCACGATGCCGCGACGTGATCTTGCCCTGGTTGTTGCGACCACCTGTCTTGCGCTTGCGAAGCCGCAGCTGCTTCGGAGCCTCAGCGCCCGGCGTCAGCTCCGCGAAGTCGGAGACGCTCGCGCCACGGCGGCCGGGACTGGTCGGGTTGTAGGTGCGAATTCCCATCGGAGTCATCCAGTGCGTGTGATTTCGGCGTGCTGCGAACTAGAACAGATTGATCTTGTTGTCGGGCTTGAGTGTCACGATCGCCTTCTTCCATGCCTTGGCGGTGGTGCGCCGCATACGGCTCCGCCGGGCCTTGCCCAGCCGATTCTGCACGGCGATCTTCTCGACCTTGACGTTGAAGAGTTCTTCGACCGCGCGGCGGACGTCGGCCTTCGTGGCGGCAGTGACCACCTCGAAGGAATAGGCGTTGTGCCGCGTGGCTCGGTGCATGCCCTTTTCAGTGAGCAGCGGCCGCACGATCACCTGATGCGGGGCCAGACGCGGATTGAGGCTCGGCGCCGGAGGAACAGGAACGGCCATCGCTTACTCCCCCTTCTTCGTGGTCGAGGTCTTCCGCCGGCCGGGCTTGGCCGTGGACTTCGCCTTGGCGGCGGCAGGCTCTGCTTTGCGGCGAGCGGCGGAACGCTTCGCGGTCTTTTGGCCGGCGGCCACCGGCTTCACCCGCGACTTCACCGTGGCCCGAAAGGCGTCGATCGCAGCCGTCGTCATCACGATCGCCCGCGGCCGGAGAATCGACCAGGCATTGAGATCGGCGACGGGCGACACCGACACGCCGTCGATGTTACGAAAGCTCTTCCAGAGATTGTCGTCGTGCTTTTCAGGGGCGAACAGCACCGTGTGCTCACTCAGCCCGAGCGCGCCGAGCAGTTTCGCCGCAGCCGCCGTCTTGGGCGCCGCGAGCGGCAGCTTGTCGACGAGCTTCACCTCGTCGTCGGCGAGCCGGGCGGCCAACGCCATCCGCGTGGCCACCTGGAGAGCCTTGCGGGGCATCCGCCAGCCGAAATCACGGGGCCGCTTCGCGAAGATGTGGCCGCCGCCACGCCGCGTACCGCTGCGCCGACCGCCGGCACGGGCATTGCCCGTGCCCTTTTGGCGATAGAGCTTCTTGGTCGACCCGGCCACTTCGCCGCGGGTCTTCGTCCGCTGCGTGCCCTGCCGCTGATTGGCCTGATACATGATCACGGCATCGTGCAGCAGCTGCTTGTTGACCCGCGGAGCGAGCTCGGCAGGATCGATGTCGTACGACCCGACCTTCTTGCCCGAGATGTCGTAGACGGCAAGATTCACTTCGCACCCGCCTTCTTCTTACCGGCCGGCGTCGCTGGACCGCCGACCCTCTTGATCTTGTTGGTCTGCTTCACCACCACATAGGAGCCGTTTGGCCCCGGAATCGCACCGCGCACGAGCAGCAGGTTGTGATCCTTGTCGATTCGCACGAGCTTGAGATTCCGCATCGTCGACCGCTCGTTACCGAAGCGGCCGGCCATCCGCTTGCCCTTGAAGACACGCGCGGGCGACGTGTTCATGCCCGTGCCGCCCTGATGACGATGCACCTTCTTCACGCCGTGGCTGGCACGCTGCCCCTTGAAGCCGTGCCGCTTCATGACGCCGGCCGTGCCCCGCCCTTTCGTGGTGCCGACCACGTCGACGAACACGACGCCCTCGAAGAGCTCGACAGTGAGCACCTGGCCCACTTCGGCACCCTCGTAGGCACCACGAAACTCACGGACGAACCGCTGCGGCTCGCAATCCGCCTTGACGGCCGGCACCACGCCGCCCTCCGCGAGCCGCTTGCCACGCTTGCTGTCGAGCTTCGCAACCTGGCCTCGCAGCGCCCGGCTGGCGAGCCGCCGCGGCTTGTCGAGAAAGCCGACCTGCACCGCGGCATAGCCGTCGCGATCGGGCGTACGAACCGTGAGCACCGGACAGGGGCCGGCCTCGATCACGGTGACGGGCACCGCAGTGCCGTCGGCGTCGAACACCTGGGTCATCCCGACCTTGCGGCCCAGGAGACTCTTGCGGCCTGCCTTGTCGGCTCGGCGTGCGGCAGTGGCGGTGGATGCAGCCATGTTCATGTCGCCGGCGATACGGGCGGCGCGGCGACATCGTCGCCAGCCACCATCTCGCGATCACGCTCGAAGCCGTCGGCTGCGGGAGCTCCCGGGACTGTTTCCACCCGCCTTTCGGCAGGGAGCCCCGAGCCTTACCCGCAACGCCTTCCAAGCATGCCTGTTCGTGCGCTCCTGAATGTGGTTCCCGAATGACGTGGGCCGCGCGGCGACGTTACCGCGACGAAGCCTTGATCTTGATGTCGACGCCGGCCGGAAGGCTCAGCTTGTTGAGGGCTTCGATCGTCTTGGCCGTGGCCTGGACGATGTCGATCACCCGCTTGTGCGTGCGAATTTCGTACTGCTGCCGGGCCTTCTTGTCGACATGCGGGCTGGACAGCACCGTATATCGCTCGATCCGCGTAGGCAGGGGGATCGGCCCGTGCACCTCGGAATTCGTCCGCTTGGCGGTGTCGACGATCTCTGCGGCGCTCTGATCGAGCACGGCATGGTCGTAGGCTTCCATGCGGATGCGAATGATTTCCTGTGTCGGACCGGCCACGAATCACACTCCACTCGTTGCAAAAATTGCCCTGAAAAAGAAGCTTTTCAGCCCCTTCAAGGCGAGCCCTGGAAAGTAAGTATCTCGTGGGATCGTGTCAACAACCCACGAAATCCCGGCCGAATCGCCGGCAGTCGCCCCCTACAGCCGCTTGAGTCGAACGTCGCGATACTCCGCCCACATCGGCTTGCCCGCATGCAACTGGAGGGCAAGCACCCCCTCCCGCAGGGCCTTCGCAGGGTCGGCATCGGTGAAGTCGAGAATCAGCCGGCCGTTCAAATAGTGGCGGATCCGGTTGCCCTCCGCCCGAATAACGACATCGTTCCAATCGTCGATTTTCATGAGTTTCGTGAATTCTGCCTGGTCGATGAGGGTGCCGGTGACTTTCTTGCCGGTCTCCGGCTCCCACACGGCCTGCTCGGCAGCCGGGCAGATTCGTCCGCGGCCGCCAGCCCCGCCCCCTTCGTCGTAGATGAAGCCGGAAACGTTCGGAAGCGTGTGTTCGTTGCGGATTTCGTGCTGGTAACCGCGCACCACCCACTTGTTTTTCGCCGTCTCGTCCGCGATCCGCTTGGAGCGGTATTGGATTCCTGAGTTGTTCGTCGCGTTGCAGCGAAACGAGAGCCTCAGCTCGAAGTCGCCGACGTCCCCGCCCTGCCAGATCAGAAAGGTATTGCCCTGAGCCACGTTTTCCGGGGTCGTCTCACCGTGGATCACGCCATCGCGCACGCTCCACAGCCGCGGATCGCCATCCCAGCCAGTGAGATCAGTGCCATTGAAGAGCACCTCCATTCCCTCCGGAGCGGGGGGAGCCTCCTGAGGGGACACATCACCCCGGCCAACGGCGGCGAAACCCACCAGCCACACCCCTGCGAGCGCTGCGAATCGAGACATGACCAGACTCCACGTGTGAAAGGCTTGGCAATCTATCGGAAGGTATCATATCGGGCGGTTCTCGAGGATCAGACAGTGCGTTTCAACCGGCCATTTTCTCTGCTCTCAGGCCAGACGTTCTGGATCGCCCACGCCTGTTTTTGGCTGACCGCGTTCGCTGGCGCGATGATCGTGATCAGGGCGTTCAAGCCGGCCCTGCCGGACGCAGCGTGGTTTGTCGGCATGCGGGTGGTGGCGGCCTGCCTGATCACGGCGGCCGTGCGAATGGCCGCCAAGAGCACGCCGCTGCTCGAGCGGCTGGGGATTTCCAAGATCGGGCTGACGGTGGGGGGGCCGCTGGTCGGCGCGGTCGTGATGACCCTCGCGTTCATGGTGCACGGCACGCTCTCGGGAGGCTCTCCCCTGACGATCGACACCGCCGCCGGCGCTCCCGACCGGCTCGGCCTCGCCGCCCGGTTTCTCCTCGATTTGATCCTGCTCGGCACATGGTCGGCGGCCTACTTTGGCTCCCACCTGCTCCGCGACCAGCGAGCAGCGGAACTGCGCGCCTTCGAGGCCGAAGCCCTCGCCGCCCGCAACGAGCTCAACCACCTGCAGGCCCAGATCAGCCCGCACTTCCTCTTCAATTCGCTGAACACGATCCTGGCCTGCAAGCAATCGCCCGACGACATCGAGGTGATCACGCAGTCGCTCGCCAAGTATCTGAGGTTTCTCCTCCGGCCCGTGGCCACACTGGAGCCGCTCGGCCGGGAGATGGACGCCCTCGAGGACTACCTCACGATCCAGTCGTTTCGGTTCGGCGACCGGCTCTCCTGCCGGATCGACTGCGACACCGACATCCGTCGCATTCCGGTGCTGCCCGCCATGATCCAGCCGCTCGTGGAAAACGCGCTCAAGTACGGACGGCAGGCCGACGATCAGCCGCTGGAGGTGACAGTGCGTGCCCGTCGCGATCACGACAAGCTCTTCATCGAGGTCGCCAACACGGGCCACTGGGTGCCCGCAGACCAGGCCCAGTCGACCAAGACCGGCCTCCACACGCTCCGGCGCAGGCTGCTCATCCATGGCGGCCCAGAGGCCACCGTGACCCCGTCGGAACACGACGGCTGGGTGCAGGTTGTCATCCAGATTCCCCTCACGGCGGAGTATGCTCTCACCCCAGCCGCAACTGCCTCGCCGGAGACCACGGAGATTGCCGGATGATCACGGCCCTGCTTGTCGACGATGAACCCAAGGCGATCGATCGCCTCGCCGAGATGCTCGAAGCATTCGAGACGGTCGACGTGATCGGCCGTGCGCGCAGCGTCGACGAGGCCGAGAGGTTTCTCCGGGGCAGGGCTCCGGACGTCGTGTTTCTCGACATCACGATGCCCGGCCGCCTCGGCGTCGATCTCCTCGGCAGCGTCCCACACGGCACGGCGGTGGTCTTCGTGACGGCCCGCGACAACTACGCGATCGACGCCTTCCGGGCTGGAGCCGTCGACTACGTGCTCAAGCCGTTCGACCACGACCGCCTCGCGATCACGGTGGAACGGCTCGAGCAACGCTTCGCCGCCGATGACGGCCGGATCGCGGCCGAACCGTCAGCGGAGGAACTCGGCGGCGACCGCACCAAGGCCCGTGAAATCTCCGGCGACGAGGGGCAGGCTGTGCGGCTGGCGAGCGGACGCGGCGCTGGCTTCGTGGTGGTGCCCTACGTCGAAATCGCCTGGATCGAAGCGGTGCAGAACTACACTCGAGTGCAGATCATCGGCGAGCCGCCGACGGTGGTGCGCCGCACGATGCAAGAGTGGGAGGCGCTCCTGCCCCCAGCCTTCGCGCGGATCAGCCGATCGCTGATCGTGCAGGTTCCGAAGATCCGCTCCACGCAGTGGCAGTCGCGCGACCAGATGCTCGTCTTTTTCGCCGGGATCGAGGAACCGCTGCCGATCGGCCGCACGCCGATGGCCCGCCTCAAGGATCTCTTACAGCTCTCCTGACGCCCAACAAAGCGGACGTCACCTCGAACACGACTGCCCAGCACGCCAAGCCGAGACACGCGTAGCCTGAAAGCGCGAGCGCCACGAGGCGGACAATCGCGAATACCGGGGCTTTCGTGCCATACCACGCGCCGATCATGCCGACGGCGGCAACCATTGCAATGGCGGCGAGTCCGACCAGCCAGACGCTCGCTCCTGAGCGAGTGCGCCGCTCGAGCCGCTCCACCACATCGGGCGATGCGCCGAGCCGCGCGGCGGAGCCCGCCAATTCCCACATGGACACGAGAATGCCACCGAACCACGCCAGCGCCGCCCCCGCGACGAGCAGCCACGACGGGGCGGTGATCCAGCCCATGAGCGAACCAACGAGCACGGCCCCTGCGGCGACCGCC
>JBMLMS010000428.1:0-8778 GCA_049243925.1 Pirellulales bacterium | reverse complement strand
TCGAGATCACCTCGTTGGCGTTCATGTTCGACTGCGTGCCGCTGCCGGTCTGGAAGACGACGAGCGGAAAGTGGTCGTCGAGCTTGCCCGCGATCACCTCGTCGGCCGCCTGCACGATGAGTTTCACGGTGTCGGACGGGAGCTGGCGGAGCTCGCCGTTGGCGAGCGCCGCGCACTTCTTGAGGATGCCGAGAGACCGCTTCACCGCGCGGCCCCACTGGAAACGGTCGACGCCGATCTTGAAGTTGTCGCGCGAGCGCTCCGTCTGGGCGCCCCAGTAGCGGTCGGCGGGAACCTGCACCTCTCCCATGCTGTCGGACTCGGTGCGAAACTGGCCTGGCTGTGCGTGCATTGGAACCTCCGCCGCACAGTGTATCGACGTTTCGGGAAGCCCGAAGCGCGAGCGAGGGACACAGCCTGCATGGTATCGAGAGGCCATGCGGTCTCCCTCGGCTCACGCCTCGGGCTTCCAGCGCAGCCGCCGGCCCGACCGCCTCGGAACGGTTCGCCGACGTGTCTTCAGCGGAAGATGCGGGGCCGGTCGGCGGCCGTCTTGCCGGAGGCGGCGTCGGGCTTTGCGACCGTCGTCTCGCCCTCGCGGATCCCGAGCGCGAGCGCGAGCCAGCCGTCGGTGCTCACGGCCTGCAGCACGCGGAGGCCGTCGAGCCGGGGATTCTTCACGAGCCGCTCTGGCAGCACGGGGATCGGCCGCTCCTTGGGGAAGATCTTGCTGAAGATCGTGCGCAGGGCGAACTCAATCCGCCCTTGGTGGCCCGGCCCGCTCAACTGCACCGGGCCCTCGCGTTCGAGAAACACCTGCGGCGCCGCGATGGCCGGCTTGTAGGAGACCCGCGCGACGATGTCATACCAGCTGCGGCGGCCGCTCTCGATCGCATCGAGTGCCACCCGCATGTGGACGAGGCCGTCGCGGCATTCGATCCGCAGCGGCTGCCGACGGGCGAACGTCACGTGCACGCCCTCGGGCAGGTCGTCGGGAATGCGTGGCTCGAAGCCGGCCTGCTCGGCGATGATGCCGAGCAGTTCCTCGAGCGACAGCCGCCGGCCCGCGAGCCCGAGCCGTTCGAAGGCGTTGTTGAGCGTCGACTCGTTCACTTGCAGGCTGAACATCGCGTCGCCCGGCGCCCGCGGCCGCGGGGTGTGGGCCGCGAGCTGTTCGTCGGCCGCCAGCCGCAGCCGCAGCGTCGCGGTCGTGGCGGTCGTCTCCATCGCCACCGGCGTCGGCTCGAGCCCGAGCCGCACCAGCGGCATCCACACTCGCTCACGGATGCGGTCGCTGATCTCGACGAACTTCGGCTCCGCCTGGGCGTCGACCTCGCGACAGGCCCGCGACACGATGTGATCGATCACCTCACGATTGGCTTCCGGCAGCGTCTCTTCGTGCTGGTTGCGCACCATCGTACGCACGAGCGACCGCATGATCGGCACCGAGTCGAAGCTCGTCTGCACGTTGGCCAGTTGCGAGCGGTTGGTCGCCACGCCCGTGGCCGTGCCGAAGAGGAGCCCGGCAGACGACACCTTGATCGGCTTGCGGACCGTGAACGACGAGTCGCCGCGAGACGTGACCGTTACGGGGCCGGAATCGGTGACGGTGCGGGATTCCACGTCGCCGTGCACCTCGAGGTCGAAGCAGATCTCGTCGGCATCGGGGACGAACCGCACCGTGGTGGTGCGTTGCACGGTGCGGGTGCCACGGACCTTGCGGCCGAGCACAACGTCGTCGACCGGGCCGGTGGTGACGGCGGCTGCCGGCAGCAGTTTTTCCAGGAATTGCTGGTGCATTGCGATCCGCACGTTGGCGGAGAGATAGTGGTCGCTCACCGCCTTCGCGAGGCCATCGGCGCCGGGGTGGCCCACGCCCGCCAGAACGTCGGCCGAGCGGGCCGCCACCGCCGCATCGTCAGGCGCCGTGGAACCTTCGAACCGCTCGACCGCGTCGAGCAGTCGGGCCACCTCTCCTTCGAGCCGCGCGTCGGCGGAGGAGTCGCCGCACAGTCCGGCCGCGGCCCGCCACACGGCGACCCGCCGCGCGAGGGCAAGGGCCGTGCGGCGCGTGGCCGATGCCTGGGTGTGGTCTGTCGTGGCGTCAGCCACGCCCATCCCGGCATGCACCGATTCGCCGAGCGTCACGAGGGCTGGGTTGGCGGCGCTGTCGCGCGGGCCCGCCGTGGCCAGCACGCCGCCCAGCCGGTCGTGTGCCTCGCGGGCCGCGATGGCCGCAGGGCTCGTCGGCGTCGCTCCACAGAGCTGCTCGATTTGTTCCACGAGCTTGTGGGGCGCGGGCCAGGCGCGGATGTCGGGCAGGGCCGACGCTCCGTCGTTCGTCGTCACCGCGTCGGTCGCATCGCCACCGCGGTCGCGGCCGAGCAGACGCTCGCCGACCCGCAGCCGCGGTCGGAAACCGAGCCGCGGTGCCGGCACGGTCGGTCTGATGGCCGGATGCACCAGCGGCACATCCGACCAGTTCACGCTGTCGGGGTCGACCCACTCGTCACCGGGTAGCGGCGGGGCACCGAGTCGATCATCGGCGACGGGCTCGTCGTGCGTCATCGCGGCCACCGTGGCCGGCGGTGTGATGCGGCGCGGCAATGGGTGCTCGACGGCAAGCGGAGGTCGGGCCGCCTGCACCCGTGTGACGAGGGCCCGCAGCGAGTCGGGGGGTGGAACTGGAGCAGGAGTGAACGCAGGTGCTGGAGCTGGCGCGGCGAGAGCGCCATCCGCAGGCGGCTCGGGGTTCGCAACGACCACGGGCATGGGCACGATGGCGGGAGCCTGCTCAGGCACTGGCGGTGCGGTGGCCTGGGGGATCGCGATGGAGGTCGTGGCAGGCAGTGGGGGAGCGGCGACGAGCGCTTCGCGGGCGGCGATCGCCGCCGCCTGCACGGCCACATCCGTCGCCGAGGAGGCCGACGGCTCCTTGAAGGCCAGGCGTTCTGGAGGACGTGCCGGCCGTGTTTCCGAGACAGTCGGCGGGGCGGAGTCGACAGCTACCGGGCTCGTCGGCTCGTCGAGCCCGAAGAACGGCTCGGGCACGGGCTCCCAGGCCCGAGGGGCGAAAATGCCCGCCGCGAGCAACAGCCCCGCGACGAACGACGAGGCAACGATTCCGCTGGCGCGTTTGTCGGACATGCCCCGTCCCTGCCGCTCGCCGGTGCCGCACCCGGATTCCGCCCACGTGCCGGCCACCTATGCTCGATCCCTGCACGTGGATCGTCAGGCACGACCCGAAAAATCGATCCAGGCAGACCCGCGCGTCAGGGTTTGCCGACGATGGCCGCCGCGCGCGATAAGTCAGGTCGGCTGGGCAAGCCGGGGTTCTTCCAGGAGCGCCGTCCAGGCGTCGATGAGAACCGGCAGGTAGGCGTTGCGATCGATGCCGTCGAGCGCGTCGAGCGTCTGCGCGAGGCAGGTCGCCGCCCGTTCGTCGTCGGCCCGCCAGGCGGCCACGGCAGCCGCAAGCGCGGGGTCGGACGATGATTCACCAGTCGCGTCGTGTCGCAGGGCCGCCCGAAAAAACTCGAGGGCGAATCCCAACACGATCCGCAGGCGGGCCCGCCGGGGCGGAGCCTCTTTTCCGACGGCTTCGACCACCGCGAGCACCTCGCGGGCGAGATCGACTCCATGGAGCGGCCGGGTGCCGAGCATCCGGAACAACGCCGTCCGAAACGCCGTCAGTTCGTCATCGAGCAGCTGCCGTGCCCGCTCCAGACTTCCACCGGCGTGGGCCGCGCATGTCTTCAGCCGCGCGTCATCCACCTGGGCCGGGTCGTGCTCCGCTCGCAGCACGCGCAACAGTTCCTCGGGCCCGAGCGGTCGGAACCGCACGATCTGGCAACGCGAGCGGATCGTGGGCAGCTGCCGCTCGAGCGCGGAGCCCACGAGGATGATGACCGCCTCCGGAGGCGGCTCCTCGAGTGTCTTGAGAAGGCAGTTGGCAGCCTCGTCGGAGAGCAGATCCGCGTCGAGGATCACCGCCACCTTCCGGCCGCCGAGGGCAGGCTTGAGCAGCAGCCGCCAGCAGAGACCCTCGCGCATCCGATGGTCGGCATCACCGATGAGAAGATCGAGCGGAATCGTCGCGCGATCCTCGGGCTTCTGCACCACATCGATGTCGGGATGGCTGCCTGCCTCGGCCTGCACGCACGATGCGCAGGCATTGCACGCCACGAGCCCGGGCCGCGGCGCCGTGCATGTGAGCGCCTTGGCGAGCCGGCGGGCGAACGTGCCCTTGCCCACGCCCGGCGGACCGATGAAGAGATAGGTGCCGGCCACGCGGCCCGCGGCATGGGCCCGGGCGAAGTCGGCTGCGATCGCGTCATGCCCTTCGATTTCTTGCCAGGCCATGCGTCACCGCACTTCGGGAAAACGTCGACCGAGCTCCGTTCGCAGTCGGTCGGCGACGACCTCCGGCGTGGCGGCGGCGTCGATCACGGCGATGCGGTCGGGATCGCGGGCCGACTCCGCCAGATAGCCCGCACGCAGGCGGGCCCGAAACTCGTCGCCACGATTTTCGAGCTTGTCGAGCGGCCGGTCGAGCCGGCGGGCAGCCGTCGCGAGATCGATGTCGAGCACGAGCACGCAGTCGGGCTCGAGCCCACCCGTGGCGACCGCGCCTACGCGGCGCACCACGTCGGGGTCGAGCCCGCCGGCATGTCCCTGATAGACGATGTTCGCCAGCAGGTAGCGATCCGAGACGACCCACTCGCCGCGGGCGAGCGCCGGGCGAATCACTTCCGCCACGAGCTGGGCGCGGGCCGCCATGTAGAGCAGCATCTCGCTCGCCGGAGCGAGGTGGATTTCGTGGCGGTCGAGCAGGATGGCGCGGATCGCGTCGCCGGCCGGCGTGGAGCCCGGGTCGCGGCAGGTCGTGACGGTGCGACCGCCCGCTGTGAGCCACTGCACGAGCGGCTGGATCTGCGACGACTTGCCGGCGCCGTCGATGCCGTCGAGCACGATGAAGCGGCCCGCCGGAATCATGGCTGCTCCTTCCGCTTTGCAGGCCGCGGCTGACTGCGGGCGGCGGCCACCAGGGCGGCGAGCGCCAGCGGGTCGGTCGGATCGAGCGTGGTGGTGCGGCGCACGATATCCTCGGCCACGGTCAGCTTGCCGGTGGCGACGAGACAGTGCACGAGCCCTTTTGCCGCCTCGAAGAAGGCCTTGTTGCCGGCCAGTGCGTAGGGCAGTGGCCGCGGGCTGCCCGCTGCTTCGAGCGCCCGGAGGCCGAGTTCGTAGGCGCGGCCGAAGTGGCCGCGGGCGAGCTTCGGATCGTCGTCTTCGAGCGCGATCAGGCCGAGATGGAGATGGGCCTCCAGAAAGTCGGGGCATTCCGAGAGCAGCCACACGAGCTCATCGCGGGCGATCTCGGCCTCGCCGGCGGCCACCATGGCCTCCACCTCTTCGATGTCGTCGCGCCGCTTGCGGGCGCAGCGCGGGTGCACGAATTCCCAGCCTGGGCCCGGGGCGTCGCGTTGTTCCTGGAGGCGAAGTTTTTCAGCCATGAGGCCGCGCCACTGCCGCGGGGAAGACCGATACACTCACGTGGTTGGAACGGAACAAAATCCCGATTGCAAGAGGCTGGAGTGAAGGTCGCACGGATTCGCCCGCCCTGCTCGGCCGCGGCCGGCATGCCGAACATTTCCGGGCCTCTCGTGCGCTGGTTCGCCCGCGTCGGCCGGGACCTTCCCTGGCGGCGGTCGCGGGATCCCTACCGCGTGTGGCTCAGCGAGATCATGCTCCAGCAGACGCAGGTGGAGCGGGTCAAGGACTACTACACCCGCTTCCTCGCCACCTTTCCCGATGTCCACGCGCTCGCCGCCGCCCGCGAGGAGCGCGTGCTCAAGCTCTGGGAAGGGCTTGGCTACTATCGCCGGGCGCGGCAACTGCACGCCGCTGCCAAGCAGATCGTGGCCGACCACGGCGGCGTGTTTCCGCGCACGGCTGCGGAGCTGCGGTCACTTCCCGGGATCGGTCGCTACACGGCCGGGGCCATCGCATCGATCGCGTTCGACGCCCCCGAGCCGATCGTGGAGGCGAATTCGAGGCGCGTGCTCGCACGGGTGGCCGGCCACGATCGACCGCTCGACGGCCCACGCGGCGATGCAGCGATCTGGGAGATCGCGGCGCGCATGGTGCCTCGGCGCTCGCCTGGCCGGTTCAACCAGGCGCTCATGGATCTCGGGGCGCTTGTGTGCACGCCGACGCGGCCCCTGTGCACCGCCTGCCCACTGGCCACCCGATGCGTGGCCCGGCAGACGCGCCGGACAGATGCCATCCCGGTGCCGGTGTCGCGGCCCGCGACGAAGCGCATCCGCGAGACGGCGCTCGTGATCCGGCACGGCGACCACGTGCTCGTGGAGCGGAGAAAGCCGGGCGAGTGGTGGGAGGGGCTGTGGGACTTTCCTCGCGACGTAGCCACGGCGCAGGGGCGGAAGCTCGGGGCCGTCCGCTACACCGTGACACACCACGCCATCGAGTGCATCGTGCGCGAGCGGGCCGCAGCCCGGCGGGCACGACCGACGAAAGACCGGCGCTGGGTGACGGCGGCCGGCCTCGCGACGCTCGCGATGACGGCCCCGGGCCGGAGGATCGCCGCCCTGCTGAAACCGGGCTGATGCATTTGGTAGGCTCCAGCATCCTCGATCTACTCGCCTGGGAGGCTGCTTCACGATGCCCACACGGTCCCTGGTTCTCGGTGCGGCCCTGCTGGCCGCGGTGTCTGCGCCCGCAGCCGACGCGGCGAAGCCGCTGCGGGTGTTGCTCGTGGCCGGCGGCTGCTGCCACGACTATGCGGCGCAGACCCAGATCCTCGAGAAGGGGATCGAGGCCCGGGTGCGGGCGGATGTCGAGGTGGTCTTCAACCCCGACAAATCGACGAAGGCTACGTTCGAGATCTACGGCAATCCCGACTGGGCGAGTGGCTACGACGTGGTCATCCACGACGAATGCTCGGCCGACGTCACCGACCCCGCTTATGTGGAGCGGATCCTCGCGGCCCATCGCCGGGGCACGCCTGCGGTCAACCTCCACTGCGCGATGCACTCTTACCGCTGGGGGGATTTCCGCCAGGCTGTCGCGACGGGTGCCGACAACGGCGGCTGGTTCGAGATGCTCGGCCTGCAATCCACCGGGCACGGGCCGCAGCAGCCGATCGAGATCGTGTTTGCGGATCGGGCCCACCCGGTGGTGCAGTCGCTCACCGATTGGAAGACCGTCAATGAAGAGCTCTACAACAACATTCAGGTGCTCCCCACGGCGAAGGTGCTCGCTACGGGCCGCCAGCTCGTGCCGCCCAAGCCCAAAAAGGACGAGCCTGCCGACCCGGCGGCGAAGCCCACCGAGGCCAGTGCCGTCGTGGTCTGGACCAACGAATACGGCCCGAACAAAACCCGCATCTTCAGCACCACGCTCGGCCACAACAACGACACCGTGGCCGACGATCGCTATCTCGACCTCGTGACCCGCGGCCTGCTCTGGGCGGCGGGCAAACTCGGCGACGACGGGGCACCGGCTCCGGGCCTCGCACTGGAGGCGAAGTGACGATGGCACGCGCGGCATTGGCCCTCGAAGACGGCACGGTCTATCTCGGCGACTCCTTCGGGGCGACCGGCACCGTGTCTGGCGAGGTCTGTTTCAACACCTCGATGACCGGCTATCAGGAGATCCTCACCGACCCGTCGTATCGCGGTCAGATTCTCGCGATGACCGCGCCGCAGATCGGCAACTACGGCGTGAACCCTGCCGACGTCGAAAGCGGCCGGCTCCAGATGGCGGGCTTCGTGGTGCGCGAGGCCAGCCGGATCCCGAGCAACTTCACCGCCACGGGCACGCTCGGCGACTATCTGGCCCGGGCGGGCGTCGTGGGCATCACCGGCATCGACACGCGGGCGCTCGTCCGCCGGCTGCGCATCCGCGGCGCCATGACGGGCGTGCTCTCGAGCGAGGTGCTCGATGCCGGGAAACTCGTAGCCATGGCGCGGTCGGCCCCGCCCCTCGTGGGCCGCGATCTCGTCTGCGAGGTGATGCCCGAAGCAGAAACAGCCTGGACGGAGCCGCTCGACGCCTGGGGTACGCCGCTCCCGCAGCCCCTCGTGGGCGGCGAGTTTCCCGCCGTCACGGCGCACGCCGGCACGAAGCACGTGGTGGCGCTCGACTACGGCATGAAGTGGAACATCGCCCGGCACCTGGTGAGCAGCGGCTGTCGGGTGACCGTGCTCCCCGGCAAGGCGACGGCCACCGACGTGCTCGCCCACAAGCCCGACGGCGTGTTTCTCTCGAACGGCCCGGGTGATCCCGAGGTGCTCGACTACTGCGTGGAGACTGTCCGCGATCTCGTGGGCAAGGTGCCGCTGTTCGGCATCTGCCTCGGCCATCAGCTCCTCTCGCTCGCCTGCGGCGCGAAGACGTTCAAGCTCAAGTTCGGCCATCGGGGCGCCAACCAGCCCGTGATGGATCTCGAAACCGGCAAGGTGGAGATCACCTCGCAAAATCACGGCTTCGCCGTCGACGAAGCGACGCTGCCGCCCGATCTCGTGGTGACGCACCGCAACCTCAACGACGGCACGATCGAGGGCGTGCGCCACCGGTCGGGCAAGGCTGCGAGCGTGCAGTATCACCCCGAAGCCGCCGCCGGCCCGCACGACTCGGCATATCTCTTCGACCGCTTCCGCGCGATGATGTCGTGATCCGGCGCGCGCCGGTTCGGGGCTGCCCCGTACCGTCTCGCCGGACGTTCGCTACGGGCCTCCAGCCCTCCGCTCACTC